>NZ_WKFH01000001.1 GCF_014884385.1 Phycobacter azelaicus
GTGAGATAGGGGAAGATCATCGCGACGGCGACGATGGCGGTTGCAATCCAAAGAATGGATCGCATGAATGTTCGGTTCATGGGCCGCGCGCAGGTTCCATCGGCACATGATTCGGCCGGTATCGGGCGGTAGGCCTTGTAAAAGCCGTAGCCGATGAACGCGGCGCTCAGCGCGAAGGTGATCCACTTGTATTGGTAGAGGGCGCCCCACTGGGCGATGACACGCCGGTGACGCCGAAGCTCACCAGCACCAGCGCAGGATGCAGCACGAGGTCATCGCCAGCGCGCCCAGCACCCCCCAGACCGTTGTTGCCCATGCCTTTTTATCGGCACCCGGCGTTTCGTCGATGCCGTCTCCCGGCCTGTAGATGTGGTTTCAGTCATAATTCGAATCGTCCTTGCCTCATTGAGGTTTCAAACTATGTCTGTAGTTGTACAGGCTCAAGGGGGTAATTTTGAAAAAACATCATAACCTGTGAAGATCATTCGGCGCGGAGAATTGGCGCAGATGACAGGATGTAACCTGGAGACCATTCGTTATTACGAGAACATAGGCGTCATGCCTGAGACGCCACGCTCCAGCAAAAACTACCGCGTCTACGATGACAGTCATGTCACGCGGCTGCGCTTTATTTATGCGTTCGCGTGAATTGGGGTTCACGCTGGAGAGGTTCGCGATCTCTTGGCGCTTGTCGATGGAGGCGCTCCAGACCTGTGGCGAAATGCAAGTTCTTGCAAATACGCATCTTACCTCGGTTCGCACCAAGATTGCCGATCTCAAGCGAATCGAGCACGTCTTGTCTTCTACCGTGCGCAATGCACCGGCGACAACGTACCCGAGTGTCCCCGTAATTGACGCGCTGACCGAAGTGGCATGAAAGACGTCACTTGAGAATGTCCACGCCAATTAACCAGACGGCCAGCGGAACCGGTGCCGTCGCTAGGATCACCGTAACCAAGATAGAGGGCAGTGAGAACAACCGGCTCAGCCCCGCAACCACAGTATTCCACCACCTCCACCAATCAAGCTATTGCCGGGCAGTTGATCAACACGGCCAGCAGCACATAGCGATACCGCAATATCCATCGCCCAATCCACCGCGGCACCGCCGCATTGAGGTACTCTAGCCTCTCTTGACGGCTCATCACCTTCATCGCGTCTACAAAGGCGCAAGCGCGGTGGAGCCCCATTGTGTCCAAAAACTTGCACGGCAATGTTGTCGCGAAGGCCCACCGATTGCGAAAGAAATCAACAATCCCGCTACAGTCGCAGCATGCACGAAGGGCGCGATCGCTGGTCCTTGACATGATGAGAGTGCGATTCCGATTTCCACACCGGGGACAAATGGAATTGCCAGTAGCAAGGCGTAGACGACGAGGGCAGCAACGCCGAACCAGACCCCTGAAGACAATCCGGCATCAAGCTGTCCTTCGATAAGTTCGGTAAAACCCTTTCCAAGCAGGAAATTGAGCAGCAAGATTGCAGCAATCAGCACGGACCAGCGCAGCAAAGAAGTAAGCCGCGACGTCGACTTGGATGAATACTTCTCTGCAGATTCTTGCCCTTGGCTTTGGTATCCGACTTGAAAGTCTCGTTCATCATCGCAACCACCTACGGCCCATGCGGCGCGAGGTTGGGTAACTTCGCATCGGGGCTGAGGTAGCGATCGAACCAGTCCCGGACCATGATCTGAACTTCAAGCTCGAATTCGGACATGCTGTGATCACCGCCTTCAAGCATAACGAGCCGAAGGGCACGCGGCGGTCCAATAAAGTTTCTGATAGCCTTAGGGAGTCCGAAGGAGGCACACGCCAGTCTGCGGTGCCGTGCAGGATAAGAAGCGGAGTGGTCTACGGAAATTTATTTCGACGAGATTGAGTGCTGAGCGAGCATCGAGTTCAATCCAAGCTCCGCACCTTGCCGGTCAATAGCTTCCGCATAGACCCGCATCATTTCCGGCGGGCTTCCAATCCTGCCCGAAGATCAGTTGGTCCGGCCATCACGACGGCGGCGTGGATACGATTTGTTCTTGTCACGGTAAGATATGTCATCAAGCCGCCGCGGCTATGGCCATCACCCCAATACGGTCCGCAATCGACCGACTCTAGTCGATCCAACACATCAATCAGCGAAAGCACATCTCCGACATCTTCGCCTCCAAACCCATCGTGGCCAGGGGCTCCTGCGGTTCCCCGGTATTGGCTCGCCACCACACAACCCTCCGCCGCCAAATCAACAAGTTGCAAAAAATCTAGATTAGGGGCGAGCATGCCGAATGTACCGTATCCGCCGCGATTGTAGATAATGCCGGATGCGGACAGGAGCGTTTGGTTCAAAAAGAAAACCGGCCACTGGCAGCCCGCCGCTATCGTATGTTATTTCCCGGATTCTCACGCGGGCCAAAGCATCGTTGTTGAGCAAAGGCAGCGTCTCGAGAACGTCGGCTCCAATCGACAGCGACACCTCCGTCGAAGTCAGGAGCGCTTGGGGCGCGTTTTGCTCGGTACCCTGCTGCGCAGACGCTGCTGTCGCGAGGCTATCATAACAGACACGACAGAGCTGCGGCATACGGACCAAAGAGTTCGCCGATGTTTACGGTTGGTTGTTTCATATTGTTGCGTCAATGCTTTGCCAGATTTGATCAGTTCCGAATATCTCAATGGCAGTCCTACGGCCTGTAGTGAGTACAGAGTCAAGGGGTTTCTCTTCGGGGCCGGTTGCGCAGTGGTCCCCTGGGTCGCGCTGATCAAGCCTTACCCTTATTTTCAAATGCGAGCTGCTTCATAAGATGCAAAGATGGGCACTTCGCTGCCCACTCACCCGTCAAGCCGCGCGTACATGTAATGTCAGGTAGGGACGGATTTGTCCGCAAGGTGTAGGTTGCTATTGCCAGCATCGCCGTACGCTTCTTGAGCGACCGGTTCTTCTGCTGCTTGGCAGCATCAAATTTTTGGCACTGCAGCATTTTTTCGCTTCAGGCGAGCGCAGCGAGAAGTTCGAATCACAACTTGGGGCTCTCTGCCGTCGTTATCTGCGCGCAGAACGAAGGCTGTTTCCCGCAAGGCCGGGTTGGCGCCGGGTTTGTCAAAGCACCTAGATGTCGATCCGCCACATCCTAAAGCGCCGCTGCCCTGTCATCTCACGGATCAAGCCCCTTTCTTCCAGCCTGATCAGATTGCGTTGCACAGCAGCCCGGCTCGCACCGGTCAAGGCCTCGGCCATAGGAGCCGAGGCAAAGGCCATTCCGTGAGGACTTTGCGCAAAGACAGGTGTACGACCCGACAGTTGCGCCATCGCGCTCTTCGCGCGAACGCCCCTTCTTCAATACCATCCAGGTGACGCATCGCCAGTCAAAATGGCGCTGTCCATGCCATCTAGCCAGCGGTCCAAACCGCTCTAACGGCAAGCCGGAGGCACGCAGCCCCCCTGCCCCACCCATGGCCAGCGGTGCAAAGATGGCACCGCTTCCGTCGCTGGCCGCGATCCTGGCAGCTGTGACGGCCGCTTCGATCTGGTCGCCGTGTTGCCCGAGACCAGCCAGCTCCAAAGGTGATATCCCATACAGGCGCGTGTAATTGGGTGCAGATCGGAAGCTGCCGTCATCACAGCTAGCCATCCGCGAGCGCGATCTTCGAAACGCTCGGCGCTGTCCTCGATGTTCTCGGGATCGCGGCGGTCAAGAAACGCTGCAAGATCGACCTTGGGCCGGGACCACCTGTCAGGCGACGAACAGCCCACCCAATTCGGGCAGCGCTTCCGGATCATCCTGCGCGCCAGACAATCGCATTGATATCCAAAGAGCGAGGCGGTCAGAACTCACCCGATCCCCTGCAAGCCAGCTGACGTCTGCCGCCTCGATCAGTGCCAGTCTGTTTCGCCAGCCATTCGGGCCACGCAGCAACCCGTCATCCAGCGCACCCAAGCGTCCAGCCACCTTTGCCAGCCGCGCAGAGTGAGCCCCCTCTGCCTTTGCCCAATCGTCGATGACCGCGGTATCAGGCGGTTCCGCCCGTGGCCCGGGAGGCAAATCATCCGGTCCCTCTTCGAGCGGCCCCGGCAGGAACCAGAGGTCGTCTTCGTGAGTCTCCTCATCCCCCTCGACAGTGATGAGGGGGTCGTCGAAATCATCAAGAAAAGTAGATGCTTGCGGCTTCATATATGCAAAATACTATTATTATGCACATTACCCAAGCAGTTTTATGGTCATTGCCCATGCTCTTTATGTAGTATGCGCGCGCGACCGCCGGCGGAACCTCTCAGATCGCGCTCAGCGCAAGGAAACCAAGGGATTGTGCGCCAGCACGACGAGAGAACACTTGCTTGCATTCGTTTACAAATGGTCGTTTATTGATGATACATAAAATTGCAAACGGCCCGTTTTCATGCCCCTGATAGGCTACGCCCGTGTTTCCACAGAGGATCAGACCCCCCCTGCCCCAGTCTGAGGCCCTGCAGTCTGCGGGATGCGCCGAGATCTTTGAAGAGCACGCCTCGGGCGGCAATCGCGCGCGACCGTGCTGGCACGCGTGCTCGAACGCGTCCAGAGCGGCGATACGCTGGTCGTTGTGCGGATCGACCGGCTTGCGCGATCTCTGTCGCACTTGCTGGAGGTGATCGAAAGACTGGAGGGAAAGGGGGCGTTCTTCCGCTCGCTCCAGGACCCGATCGACACTGCCTCGCCCCAGGGCAAGTTCACGTTGCAGGTTCTGGGCGCTGCGGCTGAGTTCGAACGCGCTCTGATCCGCGAGCGCACAAAGGCCGGCTTGCCTCTGCGCGCGCCAAAGGGCGCGTAGGCGGCAACCCAGGGCTACGCGCCAAGGATCCCGCCGCGCTGCGCAAGGTGCGGCTGGCACGGCAGGACGGCTATATGGAACGCCTGAACGAGACCGCGCAGGATTGGGTGCCTCATGTGCGCCGCCTGCGCCCCGATATGGCTTGGGAAGACGTGCTGCGAATTATCAATGCCCCCCTGCCCCCAGATCACCATTGGACACAAGGCCGACTGCTCCGCGCTGTGAAGGCATATGTGCGCGACGGGTTCCTTCCTGCCGAGGTGCTTGGCCGCGCCGGACGCCGCGAAACCGATGACCGCCTGCCGGCCATCGTCGCAGCGATCAAAGGCGCGGACCCCGAAATCACGCTGCAGGCGATCTGCGATCGGCTAGAGTCGATGCGCGAACGGACCCCTCGAGGTCGTGCCAGCTGGCAGCCGTCTTCGGTCAAAATGTTGCTCGAACGAGCGGAGCGGCTTGGCCTAATTTCATCAGAATCGGCTCACTCCCAACTGTAACTAGCAGAGGCTCAAACAGCTGAATCTATCGCTCTAAACACCGTCAGAAGGTCAATTGTGCCATTGGTTGCATGGGTTTAGCCAATACCATCCAAACAATCCCCATGAATGGCTTGAAGCACGGTCTTTTGGATTTATCACCATAAAATCAACAACTTGCAGTTATCTTGATGTGACTGTACGTATTGGTGCTGTGGATAACTTTCACACTACATCTAGATTCTTCTTGCCGGACTCACTTGATCGTGGCATTCCCATTCTGACGGTAAAACGCGTCAGTCGCGCTGTACACCGTCAGAATGACCAAGAGCCTCAACAGAGGCCGAGAGTGGGCGGCAGGACATGGATGATCGTAACGTTGGATACGCGCAAGGCATAGGCTCTTCCGACATCGGAGCATTTGCCGACAATCTGGCTGAATCTTTGGATCGCCAGATGAAGATCGCTTTCGAGCCCGAAGAACGAAAGTCCCTGCGCCGATTCAGTTCTACCGAAGTTGCCAGCCTCCTGCGCGTTAGCACATCTAACCTGCGCAACCGGCACAAGGACGGCAGCTTCCCGGAAGTTCATACAGACAACCGCGGACACCGGTTCTACACAGCCCAAGAGATCGATAAGCTGCGCGACATTCTGGGGCGCACCGGAAAGAACGCAGAAAGCTACCGCCCCGGTCGACGTGAAGGCGATCGTCTCCAGGTGATATCTGTCGTCAATTTCAAAGGCGGATCGTCAAAAACAACAGCAACGATCCATCTTGCACAACGGTATGCTTTGCGAGGTTACCGAGTGTTGGTCTTGGATCTCGATCCGCAGGCAAGTTTGACCACCTTTTTCGGCTTTCGGCCAGAGCTCGAGTTCGCCGAAGGCGGCACAATCTATGATGCCCTGAGATATGAGGAACAAGTTCCGCTCTCAGCCGTCATCCAAAAAACCTACTTCCATAAGCTCGATATGGTCCCAGCGGGCCTGATGCTCTCGGAATACGAAACTGAGACGGCAAACGCCCTCGCCCGCCGGGTGCAACCCATATTTGCGGAGCGTCTTGCCTTAGCGCTTGAGGAAGTAGAGGCGAATTACGACATCGTTCTGATCGACTGCCCACCTCAACTTGGCTTTCTGACCCTAACGGCGTTGGCAGCCTCGACGGGACTCCTAGTAACGGTCGTGCCTGGCATGCTCGACATTGCTTCAATGAGCCAGTTCCTGAAACTTGCTTCGGAAACGGTAAAGGCTGTCGAAGAAGCCATTGGCAGGCGCGTTACATGGGACTTCGTAAAGTTCTTGATCACGAGATACGAGCCGTCGGACGGGCCTCAGACCCAGATGGCGGGCTACCTGAGATCGATCTTGGCCGGACAGGTCATGACTGAGCCAATGCTGAAATCTACAGCAATCTCGGACGCCGGTATGACCCAGCAAACCGTCTACGAAGTTGATCCGAGCCAATTCATTAGAAAAACGATTGATCGCGCTCTGACCAGCGTGAATGGCGTTGGAGATGAGTTGGAACAGACAATCCAAATGGCATGGGGGCGTCGCTGATGGCCCGAAATATCTTCAATCAGCCTCCAAAGGACGAGAAGGAGAGCGCGGCCCCCTCCCCTACCCCGCCAAAAGCAGCAAAACTGCCAGGATCTGTTGGCGGATTGCGCGACTCTTTGCGCGAGATTACCGCGAATTCGATCCGTGACATCGAGCCCGATCAGATTGACATGGATGGTCTGCGCGATCGGTTGGTGCTGGAGGATTCCAGTATTGATGAGTTGGCCGAAAGCATTCGCAAGCATGGGCAACAAGTACCAATTATGGTCCGTCCATCAGCGCAACCGGACAGATACCGTATCATCTACGGACGACGCAGGCTCGCAGCGATCCGCATGGTCGGCGGAACGGTCAAGGCGATCGTTCGAAGCCTGGATGACGACGCATCTCTGATCGCACAGGGCCAAGAGAACAACCTCCGACTAGACCCGTCTTTCATTGAGAAATCTCTTTTTATCAAAGAGATGCAGGAATCAGGTTACAAGCCAAACGTCATTCAGGATGCTCTCGGCTTGACACGGCAGGGCGTGTCCAATCATCGCGTCGTCATAGAGCAACTGCCAGAAGGGCTTGTACAGCTGATCGGGCCGGCACATGGCATCGGACGACGGCAATGGGGTGACCTGGCCGCTTTGTCGAAAAAGATAGATCTGGTGAACACAGCCAAAGAGGTGATCGCCGCCCTGCCCGACGACACTCCAAGCGCGGATAAGTTTCAGGCAGTCTACTCGGCTTGCTCGAACAAGGCGCGTAGCGACAAGAAGCAAGCCAACCGCAGCCTAACGTCCGTTGTCAAAGATGGGGACGGTAGCTCTGTGGGAACGCTGACAGTCGACCAGAAAACGATCGCTATCAAGATCACCAAGAAGGACAACCCAGAATTCGGCCAATGGATCGAAGAGCGCGCGGAGGCAGCGCTTTTGAAGCTCTTCGAACAGTGGCGGAATGAGAGCGGCTCTGGGTCCTAAGCCCCGAGCCACACAGAGTAACTCGAGCAGAGGAGAAAAGCGAAGACCAGAAAGAAAAGAGCCCCCCAAAGTTTCCCCTGGAGAGCCCTCATCATTCGATTAGCACTCATGATGTAGCAACCTCCAGCAAACCGGTCAAGAGTCACCGATTCGGTGGACGGGTTTTTATTGCCTTTTTCTGAGCGAAATCTCGGGAAGAGACTGGGAAGTTGTGGGCCGAACGGTCGTCGTGAAGAAACCATGGCATTTACAAAACTATCGATCAGAACCGCTGATGCTGATGCATCACGCGGCTCAATTTCTGCGGCTGAAACCGACATCTGGACCATCTTCAGGGCACTAAGAGATGCACGTAGCGTATTCGGTCTGCGTCCTGGCCATATCCAAACACTTCAAGCCATGCTCAGTTTCTTGAAGCCCGGCCATGGCGAAACGGTTTTCGCGTCCAACGACTCGATTTGCCAGCGCGTCGGCGGAATCGACGAACGGACACTCCGCAGGCACATCAACCGCTTCGTCGAACTCGGGTTCATCAAACGCAATGACAGCTCGAACAGAAAGCGCTACCGCGTTCGCTCATCCAGCGGGGAATGCATCAGCTATGGACTGTCTCTAACCCCCCTCCTCCAACGTGCGAGCGAGCTTATCGCCATCGCACATGAGATGGAAAATAACCGGCGGGATCGGATATTTGTCCGCAAACAGATCCTGACAAAGCTCGCCCATTTGGAAGAGCATGATCCCAGCAACACATTCATCAACCACGCACGGAGAGCTCTACGCAGGAAGCTGAGCCTTACCGAATACCACGCGCTGCTCGCCGACACGGACAAAGAATGCCAGACTTTGTATACCCCAGATAACCCACCAGAAACTGTGGAGTTGCCCGCCAATGACGGACAAACTGTCCGGCACCAATCTATGTCTGAAGAAGAAAAAAAAGATTTAGATAGCAACACAGGCAATGAAGCTCTGAAACCAGACTTGCTAACCTCAGTCTGCGATCAAGCGACATCGTTCTCCACAGAGAGACTTAGAGACTGGTTGGACATTGAAAACCATGCTCGAACTCTTGCACCCATGATGGGGATTCACCCAGAAACATTTGAGAAAGCCAAGAATGCAGTAGGAGCTCAGAAAGCGTCATGCGCGATCTTCATCATGCTACAACTTGGACAACGCATCAGGGATTTTGGAGCGTACTTTCACAGTATCACCTTGGGCCAACGTCAAGACCAGTTTGATCCAGTGGCTTTGATCAAGCGTCTATCCAAAACTGCTATGCAAACCGCCTAGTGTCCACCGCGGTGGACGTCTGGCCATCAACTAGTCCAATGACGCGCGGTCTCGCCACATGCATCAAAGCGACAGAGCCAAATTCCACTAGGGCGATACTACACAGTCAATCCATGTACCTCCGACCCGCCGATGTCCACCGCGGTGGACAGATCCGGCACCAAGTCTCACAACTCACATGCGCGACAGCCGCTTTTCGTCATCCACCACTTCCAAAGAACCCTTGTTGGCAGTCCAGGCCCACAGGACGATGTTGAAGTCCGTTGATGACGCACCCTTCGCAAAGCTTTGGATCAGAAGCCCCGCAAACCGATCTGCTATAAGGGCGCGTGCTAGCTCCTGTGTCGGTACCAATTGGCCATCGAGCATCTTCATGCGCCATGCAGAGTCGGCAAGCATCGCCTCGGTCACACCATACCGTTCGAGCTTGTCCTGATCGCGGGTATCGAAAATAGGCCCAAGGTCGGCTTTGTAGGACACCAGGATCGTGGGTTGCAGGCTGCCTACCTGGTTGGCTTCTCTAAGAGCGGTCGCGGGATCCAGCGAGGTGTAGAGGGCAGGGGTGCCCTTGGCGTTAAAGCGCCCTCCATAGAGTTCAGCGCCTCGTCCGGACAGAGGTTCACGCGCATAGACCGGGTTCAGGGCGCGATAGAGTGGCCCTGTGTAGCGTCCATCTTTCAACGGCATCAGGCAAAGACGCCCGCATCGACCGCATCGATGTATTCCAGAACTTGCTGAGCTTTGCCTTCCTGCACCAGCTGCATGGCTGTCCGGCCATCAAAGCCGGGCAGGGGCTCTGACCGGTACCATGCATAGGCCATCAGTTCCGAGCCGAAGCGGGGCTCAACTTTGTTCAGCACCTCTACCAATTCGCGCAGGCGGCGCTGCGTCTTGTCCGAACCGATGCGGGCTCGCCTCTGCAACGCGTCTTTGCCCAAGCCGACGGTCAATGCGATCTCTTCTGCTGATGTGCGTAGCACCGCGGCGATCTTGCGCGGTTCGAATTGCCCAGCTTCAGCAAAGTTCGTGATGTGCATGATCTATGCTCCTACGGTGATACTGACGGTATATAGCGGCAACATCGCTGAAATTCAAGCTGACAGGAGGCGCTGCGCCTTCGTTTCCCGTGCTTATCCGTAACGCTGCAGTGCTCTGAACGAAGCAAATCCTGATCTTTGGGCCTGAGAGGTCACCGTTGGAGCGCTTTTGCCGATCGAGAACGTCAGATAAGCTATTGATAATATGAGAAAGACTGCAGCAGTCGGGCCGGAGTTGCCGATATGGCTTGCCGATCTTGGATCGAAACCGCCACTTACTGCATGCCGTCACTGGGGTCCGCGGTGGTGTCGGACCCTCGGCCGTTACCCCGGACCAGTTGGCTGCTGAAAAGTAAAAGTGTCCTTCGGGTTTTGTGACTGACGGATGAGGGCCTTTGGGGTCCCTCGGATGGGTCCGGACCGGATTCCGGTCTGTCTTTCCTAATGAAGGGCATTCTAATGGAAACAGGTGTCTTGCGCGTGCTCCGCACAACCGCCGCCTCCTGGTGGCGGCATAGAGAGCTGCGCAGAACTGGCCAGACGGCGCTATCGCGGCAACTCGAGCGCGAGACCGTCCTGCGCGATCTTGGCTACCTCAGGCAGGCGGCATTATTGCCAAACGCGCATGTGATCTGCGGGGAGGGTGGGACGTTCCTTCATCTCGGCTGGACCACAGTGTCGACTTTCGCGCCGATCGAACGCTTTCCCTTGGCCGCTCTTGCGGTCGCACGAGGGACCCCGTTCATCGATATCCGACCCGTCACCGATGTTATCGCATTCGCGAACTTGCCGCGGGTGGCGCGGGACAGATCTGTCGATCCTGACCTTTCAGGTGCCGGCAGGTGCGTCTCGCTGACCACCTACATCGACACGGTCGAGCGGCTCGGCGCGAGGATCGTCAACGATCCGCGGCCCCGTCAGTCAATCTGATCACCACTCCCTCTCACAAACATTCGAAAGGAGGCCAGCCATGGCCCGATCCCCCACGCCCAAATTCGATGCCTCCGAGGTCATCACAAACGAAATCATCCGCATCATCGAGCGCGGCGTCCTGCCGTGGCGCAAGCCCTGGACCGCAGGCGGCAGCTCACGCCCCCTGCGCGTGGGCGGCGAACCCTACCAGGGGGTGAACAACTTCCTGCTGACGATGCGGACCGTGATGGCGGGCCACAGCTCTCCCTTCTGGATGACTCTGCCTCAGGCCAATGCGTTGGACGCAAAGGTCCGCAAGGGCGAGAAATCCTCTGTCGTCGTCTATTACGGCCAAAGCCGGAAAGACGCGGGCGGCGAGGACGACCGCAGCGATGGCGATGATCGCTCCGAGGAAGCCCGCATCTTCCGCTTCCAGAAATCCTACCGCGTGTTCAATGCCTGCCAGATCGATGGCCTGCCCGACAGCTTCTTCCCAGACCCGGAGCCCGCGCCCGAGCATCCGCCGTCCGAGCCCATCCCGCACATGCAGGCGTTTTTCGATGCCATCGACATCACGACCGTCTTCACGGGCACGGAGGCGTACTATTTGCCCCCCGTGGACAAGGTCTACATGCCATCCATCACGCGGTTCCAGGACCCGCGCAATTTCTACGGGGTCTGGGCGCATGAGCTGGCCCATGCCACGAAGGCCCGGCATCGACTGAACCGTGATTTCGGGTTCTCGAAGTTTGGCAACACCTCTTACGCGCGCGAGGAGATCGTCGCGGAATTGACCTCGGTGTTCCTGGGTCAGACGCTCGGCTTTACGGCGCATACGCTCGAGATGAATGCTGCCTACCTCCATAACTGGTTGCGCGTTCTTCGGTCGGACAAGGGTGCGATCTTCAAGCACGCCGCGGATGCGCAGCGCGCCTGTGATTACCTGATCGCCAGATCGGAGGCGGGCAGGGCAGGGGGCCGAGCCAAGGCCGCCTGACCACAGGGAGAACGGAGACGCCCATGTCACGTAAGGAACCCAAGACGCTGCGGGTGGCCGGGCTCCGCCCGTTCTTGCCTCAAACTGTCCCCCGGACAGTTTGCCGCTTCGCGGACCAGCGCGAACTCAAAGATGGCCGCCGCAAGATCATCACCTTCAAACGCGGTGCCTATTGGTGGAGCCCGTCCGAGGGCGCTTACCCGCTCTCGGCGGCACTCGAGAGCATCACGGACCAAGGCGGCTGGATCGAAACCATCCCCAACCCGAATTACAGACCCAAGCGATTGTTCGGGTAGGGCCCCTTCTGCTTCTGTCCTGCCGCCAGGGGGAAAAAGAAAAAGCTGGCTTTTGGAAGGGTGTTTCAACTTCTCAAAGGAGCACCCCATGTCCATGACAGGACAACCCCAGACAGACCGCCCTGATCCGAGTGTGATCGCAGCGCAGAACGACGCGTTTCGCAAGCTCGCGTGCCTCGGTGTGCCAACCGCCCAGTCTATTCAGGGCCGCATGCATGTCACCCGCTCAATTATGAATGCCGGTGACGGCTTCATGGCCGAGGCGGTGAAGGCCACGGGCATGTTCGAGACCTTCGAGCCCGAGAACGATCCCGAAGGATGGCATGATTTCGGGGCGGTCGAGGTCCGCGGCGAGACCGTGTTCTGGAAACTGGATTTGTACGAAGCGGATTCCGACTTCCGCTATGGCGCCGAGGCCCCGGACAATCCCGCCACCACCATGCGCGTGCTGACCATCATGCTGGCGCGCGACTGGTAGGGCAGGGGACGCCTCCCCCTGACATCTCAGACGATGAAGGCCCGCTGCCCCCAAAAAGGCAAAGCGGGCCTTTTGTCGTGGTGATCCCTGAAGACGGGGATTGGCCGCGCATCTGAATGCGCGGGCCGCTCCAAACCCACCGAAAAGGAAACGCCATGACCACAAGCTTCAAACCCGTCTCCGTCGCCATCGGCGATCTGGTCTCGCATCCCGCAAATGTGCGCAGCAACTCGCCGGAAACCTATGACCCCGAGAACATCGCGCATCTGAAGGCCAGCATCGCTGTGCTGGGCCTGCTCCAGCCGCTCATGGTCCAGAAGCTCGACGGCAAATACGCCGTGCTGGCTGGTGGCCGACGCCATGCCGCGCTGAAGGAGCTGGTCGCAGACAAGGCCACCAAGGGGTTCACAGCGAAAACCAAGGTCGACTGCCGCCTTGTGCCGGAGGACTGTGACTTGACCACGGCGCTGTCGCTCGCCGAGAACATCACCCAGGCCCCCATGAACGCGATCGACGAGTTCGAAGCCTTCGCGCGGATGATGGAGGTCGACGGCCAGACGCCCGAGACCATCGCAAAGACCTTCGGCACGACCGTCACCGCCGTCAAAGGCCGGTTGCGCTATGGCCTGATCCATCCCGACATCCGCGCCGCGGCCCGCGCCAAGGTGATCACGCTCGACACGATGAAAGCCTTCGCCGAGCACCCGAGCCAGGAGGCGCAGCGCGAGGTGTTCGAGGCGCTCACGAAAGACGGCGGTTATCTGCAGGCCTACACGGTGCGACAGGCGCTCAAGTCCCGAGGCGTGCAGGTCAGCGACGATATCGGGGCCTTTGTGCGCGAGGAGTATGAGGCGCGCGGCGGGGCGATCGCTGCCGACCTTCTTGAAGAGCATTCGGTGCTCGAGGATGCGGCGCTGGTCGAAACCATCTTGCTCGAAAAGCTCGGTGCCGCTGCCGAAGAGGCCCGTATGAGGCTGGGCTTTGCCTGGGCCGATGCGATGGTGCGCTATGATTACGCGACCATGGCCGACTACGGCCGCGTCTATCCCGGCCCGACCGAGCCCGATGAGGCGGCCCAAAAGCGCATCGAGGAAATCACCGCCGAGCTCGAGAAACTGCAACTCGAGATGGAGGATGAAGGGCTCGAGGAGGACGCGTACAATGCCCTCTACGACCGCGTCGACGCCTTGGAAGAGGAAGCCCGCGATCTGCAGGAAGCCTACAGCGCCGAGGACCTCGCGCGGTCTGGGGTGATAGCGTCGTGGCAGGGTGGGCAGATCACGCTCCATGTGGGCCTCGTCCGCCCGGAAGACACCGTCAAAGAGGAGGGCGCGCGCGGCTCCTCGGCTAGCCCGACCGGGGAGGAGGCCCCGGACCCGGGCGAAATCACCTACCCGGCCTCACTGGCTGAGGACCTCAAGACCGAGCGAGCCATGGCGCTTGGGGCCGCGATGGCGCTGCATCCGGAGGCCACGCTCGATCTGACGCTCTTCAAGCTGGTGAGTGATGTTCTGGCCAGCGGCATGAGTGTCACGCAGGCGATCAAGATCGATGCTCGCAAGGAATACCGCAGCCATGCCAAAATGGACGAGATCGACGAGACCTCGCTTGAGCAGGTGGCGGCGGCGCATGATGCGCTTGATCTCTCCTGGCTCGATGACACCCGCGCGCCCGCCGATCAGTTCGCGGCGTTTCGCGCGCTGGAGGCAGGGGAGAAGGCCAAGCTCGTCGCCTTTGCAACCGCCAGCACCACGCAGTCCTGCTTCGCGCGGGACCGCCAGCGCGACAACCTGATGCATGCGTTCGAGATCGAGATCATGCCCGACATCCGCGCCCACTGGGCGCCGAATGCTGCACTCTTCAACCGCTTCAAGAAAGCCTGGCTCCTGAAGATCCTCGGCGAGGATCTGGGTCTGACCCAGGAGGCGGTGACGCTGGCCTCGTCGAGCAAGAAGGAGATCGTCGCCTTCTGCGACAAGCTCTTCGCCGAGCCCTTCGCGACGCTCACGGACGCGCAGCGCGCTGCCGTGGCCGCCTGGTGCCCGCCTATGATGCAGACCGCCGGTATCGCCTTTGATGAGGCGGAGCCCATCGCAGAAACCCCGGAGCCTGACGGCGAGGTCGCGCAAGCGGCCTGAGCCATCACGCGACCCGCGCGTGGACCATGCCGCCCGCGCGGGTCGACCCTCCCACACTCAACCGAAAGACATCCCCATGGCTATTCTCATGTTCTCTGCCTCCGCAGTTGCGGCGCAAATCGCACATGCGCGCGCCTGCAAGACCTTCCTGCCCAACTGGAACGGGCCCGTGGACAGGCCCGCCCTGATCCTCATCGTCGGCAATGGTGTGCATCTGCGCTCAAATGGCATCGATGGCACGACCACCCGTATCGTCACCACCGAACAGGCCGATCCTTCCTTTGCTTTCGCCAATGGCATGAACCCGTTTCGGGACACCGACTGGATGGCGCAGCGCCGCATGGCGTTTCGTGATCTGACCGGCCAGTTCTACACCGACATCCTGGATGACGTGCAGGTTCTCATCGACCGGGGGCGGGGGGCGATCCGGCTCGCCACCGATGGCCACAGCATCCGCGTCTTCGTGCGCCGGGCCTCGGATTATCTCATCGGCGGGACCTACGAGGTGCCCTCGGGCCTCGGCGGCACCTTCCGGGTCATCCTGAAGGATGCCTGCGACACCTTCGCGATCGTGCAGAACTGCGGCAATTGCGAGGATTTCGACGCCATGCAGCCCTACCGCGTGCCGCTCGATGCGCTGATGGAAATCGATGACCGGAGGGCGGCGTGATGGGTTGGCTCTTCTATACCGACGGTCGCGTCCAGACCTACGCGGATGAGAAAGCGGAAATCGCCCGGCTCTGCACCTCTCATGGCGACACGCGCAAGACGGAACTGGTCAAAGCCTGCAAGGTGGGCTCCACCTGGTACGCGGCGGCAAAGGTCACAAATATCGACGGCACCGCTGTCGAAGACACGACCTATGTGACCGATGCGGATGGCTCCATCACGTTCGCCGCCGTATTCCTTACCCGATATGATGACGGCTGCTGGGGCTACAAGGACATGGAGGAAAGCGCGGGACCGGTCGAATCCCGCGCGCCACTGAGCCTATTGGCCCTGCTGTCCGAGCTGAAAGACCCAGACAGCTATGCTCATGCCTGGCGCCAGCGCTGCCAGGACTGGGCTGCGATCCCGGACTACGAGGAAGGCGACAAGATCAAGCTCGCAGCACCTGTGACGCTCACCGATGGCAGTACCTGCCAGATTGTCACCGCGACCCACTACAGGCGCGGGCGGCAAAAGCGCCGCTGCTACCGCATCGAGGAAACTGGTGGGCTCGTACGCCTGTCGAAGGCCTCGCTTGCGGGCTCGGAGCTGCTCAGCTCCGCGAAAGGTGCGGCTAGCCCGGTGCTGGCGGAGTTCCTGGCGGGGCGAAATTAGGTCCTGCGCCGGACGGTTCATCGACCTGCCCGGCGACAGCAGATGCTGCGGCTTGTCTTGACAAGGCAATGCAAATGCATTACCTATCGCGGGCAGCAAAGAACCTTTTCTTCAGGAGACTGCCATGACAGCCCTCGCACAAGATGTCTCGAAACTCACGGATCGGTATCAGACGACCGTGCCGGCGGGTGTGCGCAAACAGCTCAAGCTGGGCAAGGGCGACCAGATTCGTTACTGCACCGAGCCGAGTGGCAGGGTCTATATCGAGCCCGTGCGCAGCGACGAGGAAGATCCCGTGCTCGGAGCCTTTCTCGATTTTGTCGAGGCCGATATCAAGGCGCATCCGGACCGCATTCGGGCTTTCGATGGGGCTTTGCATGACCGTCTTGCAGCACTGGTCGGAGACGTTGATGTCGATCTCGATGCGCCGCTATCGCTCGAGGATGAATGAGCGGCGATAGCGTGCCCGCCCAAGCGCCCCTTGTCGTGAATGGATGGTCGATTTATGCGCACCCACTCTTTCTGGACCAGCTCGAAGGGCTGGTCGAGGAGGTAGAGGCGCGTAAGGCTCGCGATCCCAAGACCTGGCACAAGAAAAACCCGACGAAACGGCTGGCCGCCATCTTCAAGCTGGTCACCGAGGCCATACCTGCAGATCCGGGTGCCGCCGCCTTCCGGCAAGGCGGCACACTCGGCGATCACCGCAAGCACTGGTTCCGGGCGAAATTCTTCCAGCAGTATCGGCTGTTCTACCGGTTCAACAGCGATGCGAAGGTCATCGTGGTGGCATGGGTGAACGACGACAAGACCCTGCGCGCCTATGGCAGCAAGACGGATGCCTATGCGACGTTCAAAGGGATGCTGGAAGATGGCAACCCACCTGACAATTTCGACGCGCTCTTGAAAGAAGCTGCAGCGGCAGGCAAGCGGTTCGAGAAATCCCTTGAAGCGGTGCCCGATCGGTAAGTGGGCCAGCTTGCTATGACCCTTTGGCATTATCATTTACGACGCCACGCTCGAAGATGTAGCATCGGCTGATAATGCGGTCGGAGAAAGCACAATGAATGAGACGGAAAAGGATAGGCAGCACCTCGGTCTAGAGGAGCAATGCGCGCCTGACCTGACGGGGCACCGTTTCCCAATTGCTGTGCGCGTTGCAGACATGCCCGATGACCTCGGCAAGCTGCTGGATATCGGGCTCGAGGAGCATTTCCGTGGCCGCTGAAGCGAATTCTTATGACACGTGGTTTTGCGCGCAGGTGCAGGCCGCGCTGGAGGATGCACGCTCGGGAACATCTCAGGTTCAGGTGATGCAGGCCGCACAGGCATTGATTGATGCGAAGCGGCAGGTCGAACCCAAGTCCTGACCAAGCCTTTGAGGTCGGCGCGGTCTGACTACGTCACCCTGAAAAGCGAAAGCGGGCTTTTTGTCCTTTGGAACTCAGACCCTGATCCAAAGGAAAATCCCCATGTCCAAACCCAGAACGGCCAACCCGGCTCTCGCAATCTCCGAAGCCGATCTCGCCTCTGCCCTCGCGCAAATCGGCACGGAGGTCGATGACCAGCCCCTGCGCAGTTCAGCGCTCGCGCGTATCATGCGCGAGACGTTTCATGGCAGTGATGCCGGGGGCGCCTGGGACTGGCGCATAGCCTATGACATGATGCAGGCTGCGGCTGTCCAGGTGCTGCTGGGTGGGGACGGCGCGGCAGGTGACATCGCCGCTGCAAGGCTACTTGCCTCACGGCTCCTGACGGAAACCCGCCGGTCAGAGCAGCAGATCCGGCTACAGCAGTTTTCCACGCCGCTGCCATTCGCGGCGCTGGTTTTGCGGGCCGCGGCGATCCGCAAGGGCGAGACCGTTCTGGAGCCCTCGGCTGGCACCGGTGCCTTGGCCGCTTTCGCCGCCCGGGCCGGTGCCACGCTTCTGCTCAACGAGATCGACCCCTTTCGCCAGAGCCTATTGCGCGCGGTCTTTGGCGGCGATGTGACGGGCCATGACGGTGAGCATATTGACGATCTGCTGCAGACGCCGATTCTGCCCGACGTCGTGGTGATGAATCCGCCCTTCGCTTCCTCGGTCGATCGCTCGCGAGACAAGCACATCGCCGCCAAGCATCTCATTGCGGCAGCGAAGCGTCTCGCGCCCGGTGGGCGGCTGGTGGCGATCATGCCGCCAGGATTCACGCCCGAACGCGATACCGCGCATTGGTTCCGCGCCTGCGGTCTCCTGACGCCGCGCTTGGCGCTGACGATGCCGGGGCCGGTCTACCGCAAGCTCGGAACCTCTGTGGAAACCCAGCTGATGGTCTTCGACAAGGTGCAGGAGGACGGCGAGATGATCCGCGTCCCTGTGCGGGACTTGGATGAAGCCTTTCCTTTTGTCGACGCCGTGGCCGCAAACCGGTCTGAGACGCGCCCCGCACAACAGGCGGCGAAAAACCCTCATGCGCGATCGGTCGGTCCAGTACCTGTCACGCGCAAGCGCCCAGTTGCCAGAGTTGCGGCGTCCAACGCTCAGACCAACGCCGCCATACCGCTCACTTTCACAAGCCTTGAGGCTCCGCGCGACAACACGCCCATCTCGGACATCTATGCGCGCTACCGTCCGCAGCGGATCGAGATCCCGGGTGCGCAGGAACATCCAACGCCGCTTGTCGAAAGTATCGCCATGGCCTCTGTCGCGCCGCCCATGCCCTCTGGCGCGGCCGGTTCAGAATTGCGCCTGCCTGCCAGGCTGATCGAGGAGGGACATCTCTCCGAGGCGCAGCTCGAGACGATCATCATGGCGCATGATGCCCATGGGCGTGACCTGCCGGGGCGGTTCACCATCGATGACGACCAGACCAAGCTCACCCGGGCCGATGATGACCCGGACGCCAATGCTTATCGCCTCGGCTACTTCCTCGGTGACGGTACCGGCTGCGGCAAGGGGCGCGAATGCGCGGGGCTCATCCTTGTCAACTGGCTGGCCGGGCGCAGGAAGGCGATCTGGGTCTCCAAATCCGCCACGCTCATCGAGGACGCGATCCGCGACTGGACCGATCTTGGCGGCTCGCCAGCCGACATCCAGCCGCTCTCCAAATGGAAACCGGACCAGCCCATCCCGATGGGCGATGGTATCCTGTTCGTGACCTACGCCACGCTGCGCTCGGCGGGCAAATGCGGCAGCACGCGGCTTAGCCAGATCCTCGAGTGGATGGACGAAGACTTCGATGGCGTGCTGGCCTTTGATGAGGCCCATGCCATGCAGAACGCCGCAGGCTCCGAGCAGGGCAGGGGGGTCAAATCCTCCCAGCAGGGCCTTGCTGGCCTGCGGCTGCAACTGGCAGCACCCCGCGCTCGCGTCTTCTACATCTCGGCCACGGGTGCCACGAGCGTGCACAACCTAGCCTATGCCGCGCGGCTGGGGCTCTGGGGGCAGGGCCCCGAATACCCCTTCCCAAGCCGCGAGAGCTTCGTTTCTGCGATGGAAGCCGGCGGTGTCGCTGCCATGGAGGTGGTCGCGCGCGATCTCAAGACGCTCGGGCTCTACACGGCCCGCGCCCTCAGCTTCGACGGCGTGGAGTATGACGTGCTCGAACACGCGCTCACCCCGGCCCAGATCGAGATCTACGACGCCTATGCGGGTGCGTTTCGCACCATCCACCACAATCTCGAAGCCGCGCTGACGGCGACCGGCGTCAACGACGCCTCTGGCGAGACCAATGCCTCGGCCGCACGCGCCTCGGCCAAGTCCCGCTTCGAGAGCACGAAACAGCGCTTCTTCAACCATCTCCTGATGGGGATGAAAGCCCCAAGCATTATCCGCGCCATCGAGGACGATCTGGCGGCGGGCAAGGCTTGCGTCATCCAGGTGGTCTCGACGGGTGAGAGCCTGCTGAAACGTCGACTTGAGACGATGGATCCCGAGGGTGAACTCGTCGAGGGTGCCTTGACGCCGCGCGACTATGTTCTGGGATACCTCGAACAGGCCTTCCCGATTCATGCGCAAAAGCTGGTCGAGATCGATGGCAATATGGTGGCCGAACCGCTCCGCGATGAAACTGGCGCGCTGGTCGTCTCGCGCGAGGCGCTGGCCCTGCGCGATGCGGCCATGATGGAGTTGATGACGCTGGCCCCGATCCCCTCGGCGCTCGACCAGATCCTCTGGGCCTTTGGCGACGAGGCCGTCGCTGAAGTCACGGGCCGGTCCATCCGGCCCCTCAAGGCCGAGGATGGCCACCTCTTCATCGAGAAACGCGCCGCCAGCAGCAATTCGTCTGAGACCCAAGCCTTCATGGACGGCGAGAAGGATATCCTGATCTTCTCCGATGCAGGCGGCACGGGCCGCTCCTATCACGCGGCGCAAACGGCCAAGAACCAGAAGCGGCGGCGGCATTATCTGCTGGAGCCCGGCTGGCGCGCCGATGCGGCCATCCAGGGACTGGGCCGCACGCATCGCTCGGCCCAGGTCAGCGCGCCCTTCTTTCGGGTCTGCACATCCGATGTGCATGGCGAGAAGCGCTTCACCTCGACGATCGCCAAACGCCTCGACCAGCTGGGGGCGCTCACCAAGGGCCAGCGCGAGACCGGCTCGCAGGGCATGTTCCGCGAGGAGGACAATCTCGAAAGCCCGATCGCGCGGGCGGCGCTGCGTGGGTATTTCGCCGATCTTGCCGCCGGGCGCGCTGAGGCGATGAGCTACGAGAGCTTCACCGATTGGACGGCCCTGCGGCTGATCGACAAGGACGGTGTGCTGCTCGAAGAGCTTCCCCCGATCCAGCGGTTTCTGAACCGGGTGCTGGCGCTACCCATCCACATGCAGAACGCGCTCTTTGCCGAGTTCATGCGCCGGATCGCCGATCAGACGGAAAGGGCGCGCGCGGCGGGCACGCTCGATCTCGGCGTGGAAACCCTGCGCGGGGAAAAGATCGAACAGGTCTCCACGGAAGATCTCTGGACCTGCCCGAAATCTGGCGCCGTGACGCGGATCATCGGACTTGAGGTGACGGACCCGGTCCACGTGCTGTCGGCGGATGACGCCCTGTCGCGCAACCCCGACAAGCTGCCGATGGTCAATCGCGCCTCCGGTCGCGCGGCGCTCATCTCGGCGCGGCCCATGCAGATGTATGACGAGGACATCGTCACGCTGATGCGCAAGGTGGTGCGGCCAAACGGGTCGAGCTATCTCGAAGAGGCGCGGTTCGAGTCCTCGGCCTGGGAAGACATCGGAAGGCCTGAGTTCGCAAGGCTTTGGGATGCCGAGGCTGCGTCCCTGCCGAAAACCACCACGACCAAGCTCTACCTGCTGACCGGGCTGCTGTTGCCGATCTGGAAGGACATTCCGACCACGAATGAACGCATCTACAGGGTCACGCCTGACGGGGCAACCGCGATGATTGGGCGCACGCTGAGCGAAGAAGGGGCGGCCGCGCTGCGCGCCCGCTTCCTAGTCTCCAACCCGGAAACACCGCAAGAGATGCTGACCGCCGCCCTCGGCACCACCGCACCGGTCGATCTGGGCCGGGGTCTCACCCTGACCCGTCGCCGGGTCGCAGGCGAGATGCGCCTCGAGCTCGCTGGTGCTGATCGGGGCATGATCGAAGGCCTCAAGGCCCTCGGCTGCTTCACTGAGATCATCGCCTTCCAGCTGCGGGTGTTCCTGCCGCATGGGGACGGGGTCGACACGGGGACCATTCTGGCCCGGATCGTTGGGCAGGGAACCACCAAGGCGGCAGAACAAGCCGCCTGAAAAGCCAAAGCGGGCTTTGGGTCGGGCGTCGCGGATCGGGGTTTGGCCGGTCTGCGCTTTCCGGGCCCGCGCTGACCAATGCGACGCCTGGCCCCCCAACTTCTGACAAGAGGACAGACCCATGACCAATCCCCAGATCGACTATGCCGCAATGGCGGCTCAGTGGCGCGCCGAGCGCGAAACCACCCTGAAAGCAACCCGAGCGGAACTGATCGCGCAATTGCGCGCGCTTGGCATCAACGAGGTCACCGCCGAATACGAAGGCTATGGCGACTCTGGCAATGTCGAGGATGTGACGGTGCAGCCTGCAGAGGTCAACCTGCCGGAGCCGCTTGTCACAGAAGTTGGCGATTTCGCCTGGTCGCTCGCCTATCACCATCACCCGGGGTTCGAAAACAACGAGGGCGGCTACGGCACGCTGTCCTGGGACATCACCGCCGACAGTATCACCTTGGATCATGCCGACCGCTATGTCGAATGCTCGCACAGCTATGTCGAGGGACTTTGAGATGGCACATCCGCTTCATCACGCTGAAAGCTCTGCCCGGAAATTCGGCGGGGTGCCGTCTGACTATCAGGCTGTGCACGATTGGTTTGACGCCTCGAAAGAGCACCTCGCGCTTTTCACGCACCGCGCCTTGCGTCACCATGCCCAAGGCCTGTTCGAAGCGGAGCGTGTCTTCGGCTTGACCCTGACCAATAGCGCGGGTCGGGACATTCCCGTGCGTTGGATCGGCGAGCAGCATATCCGCGAAGACTGCCAGGGCCGTATCCCGAGCATGGCGGACTGGCTGCGACGCATACAGCCTGAGCCATGGATGGCCAATGGCCATATCGAGCAGCACCTCAGCGGGGAGCCCTGCGGTGATCCAAGGGTTGCCTGGGCCTCCGAGGTCGCCGCCGGACGAACGGTTCTTGGCCTGAAAGATTGGATGGCGGCGCGCGCGATGCAAGTGGCGCAGAGTGCCTGACAGGACCCGGCTTTTTGCCAATTGAATGCCGCACGGAAGCCCGGTTGGAAGATCGGGCTTCTTGCGTCGTTTCCCCACCATTCTACTTGAGGAGGGTCACATGACACTCGATGAAATCAAGGCGGCCGTCGATGCCGGCCAGACCGTGCATTGGGCCAATACCGGCTACATTGTCCACAAGGACCGGCTCGGTCAGTACCTCATCACCTATGTGCCGAACGGTAGCTGCATCGGTCTGACCGACCGGGAAGGGCAACGGTTGAATGGCAAAGAGGCGGAGTTCTTCATCGCGCGATCGGAGGACAGCGCGGAAAATCCGGGCAGCCAATCAAGACCAGACGGGCAGGGGAGGGGCGTAGCACCAGGAGGCGCGGGGGCATTCCCACTCGGACGGCAGCTCTGACCCGTGGGCGGGGCTGAAAGGAAAGCAGGCTTTCTGATTTGTGATCCCTCAAGGGGTCGAGAAAGCAATCCCGGATGCGCTGGCAAGGACGTCAGACACCGGCCAATCCAAAAGGAACCATCCCATGTTCGCAGGAACCCTCACCCGCAATGTCGAGACCGCAGCCGCCGAATACACCGGCATGATCCATTCGACGCGCTTTGACATCGCCATCCAGTTGGAGGCACGGGCCAAGATGTCCGCGCGCAGCCCGGATTATGACGTGACGGCGATCAACAAGTCCGGTCGCAAGGTGCGCATCGGCACGGCCTGGAACGAAACCGGCAATACCAGCGGCAACCCCTACATCTCGATGCAGATCGATGTCGGCCTCGGCCCCTTCCGGGTCAACGCGGTGCAGACGAAAGAGGCGCGCACGGCCCAGAGTGGCGCGTTCGAGATCATCCCTCTGGTCTCGAACGGCCTGATGAAATCCGGCTCGATCTCGGGCGAGCTCACCGCCATGGACGCCGACAACGCCTTCACCGGCTACATCGCCAACATGATGTTCGATCTGGAGTTCATCCTGATCGAGAACAGCTACAAGACCGAGGAGACCCACCCCGATTACCGGATCGAGGTCAGCTCGCCCCGGGGCACGCCGATCCGCGTTGGCTCGGCCTGGATGGCCAAAAGCAGCCGCACGGGCAATGACTACCTGTCGCTTATGATCAACACGCCCGATGGCGACCTGCGCGTCAACGCCGTCCAGAACGAAGAGCAGCGCGGCGGCCAGACCTTCTCGATCATCCCGTTCATCGACAGCGGCGATCAGGCGCAGGACGCGAGCGTGGGGCTCTCCTTGGTCGCCTAATCGGCGAGCGAGGGGGAGACGATCTGAGCCCAAAGGGGAGCCGTGGGACCACGGTTCCCCTTTTTCCATGTCTGGCTGCACGACGCACACATCTGCTTGCGATCTGCTGAATATGATATACGATAATATATTATTGAATGGTCGAGGGTGGGCACATGGTAGCGAGACTGGGAAAAGCTCCGTGGTTCGAGAGCTTTGATGTAGACGCAGAGGTTGAAGAGCTTCTTGCTCATATCGAGCGTTGCACTGGATTTGCGCTGCCTGAACGACAGCGTGATGTCATCATGACCCATGCAATGGCAAAGCTCGACAGGACAAGGCAGGCATATCTGGAGGCCAAGGCGGCGGGAAAGCCGGTGTCCACATCGCGGCGTGCGTATCTGACCGACCTCCAGGACACGATCTTCATGGCGATCCCGGAAGAGAACCTCGCGCGGATGCCCCTGAGCGAGCAGGTTCTGAACGATCCATCATTTTACGCGGACGCCATGCACCGTGCCGCTGCGATCAGCGAGGATGAGCTATTCATGGCGCTGTCCTCTTCGCTGAAAGACATGACAGTCCAAGACTGTTGATTGTCACTGAGAACTGACCCGGTAGCCCTATAAATTGTCACTGAGAATTGACCCATGTGAACACACTTCCCCGACGGTTTTGGTTGGGGGGATTAGGAGTGATCGACATGGGATTTTTGAGTGTCATTCGACGCTGGGCATTGCGTGACAAAATGCCAATCAGGGAGATTGCCCGGCGGACGGGTTTGTCTCGGAACACGATCAAGAAGTATCTGCGTGAAGGTGCGGTGGAACCGCAGTTCAAGACGCCCAAGCGTCCAAGCAAGCTGGACCCCTACGCGGATCGGCTGTCAGCCTGGCTTTTAATCCAGACGCGGAAGTCACGCAAAGAGCGGCGGACAGTGAAGCAAATGCATGCTGATCTTGTGAAGCTGGGATATAATGGTTCCTATGAACGCGTGGCAGCTTTCGCCCGGGCATGGCGTGAAGATCGGCATCGAGCGGAACAGACGACGGGGCGCGGCACCTACGTGCCTTTGGTGTTCGCGCCCGGCGAAGCCTTCCAATTCGATTGGAGCGAGGACTGGGCCAACATCGGCGGTGAGCGCGTCAAACTTCAGGTCGCTCATATCAAGCTATCGCACAGCCGCGCTTTCTTGGTGCGGGCCTACCCGCTGCAAACGCACGAGATGCTGTTTGACGCCCACTGGCATGCATTCCGCGTGTTCGGCGGTGTGCCTGGTCGCGGGATCTATGACAATATGAAGACCGCCGTTGATCGTGTGGGCAAAGGCAAGCAGCGGGACGTCAATGCACGCTTCAAGGCTATGGCCAGCCACTACGTGTTTGAGCCCGAGTTCTGCAATCCGGCGGCCGGTTGGGAGAAAGGCCAGGTTGAGAAGAACGTGCAGGATGCGCGCAACCGCATGTGGCAGGTCATGCCGGTCTGCGCCGATCTGGCAGAGCTGAACCAATGGCTTGAAGATCGCTGTATCGCCCTTTGGACAGAGACGCCGCACAAGGCTTTGCCGGGGTCCATCGCTGACGTGTGGGAGGCCGAGAAGCCTACGCTGATGGCACTGCCGCCGGCATTCGATGGCTTTATCGAACACAGTAAGCGTGTGTCACCCACATGCCTGATCACTTTCGAACGCAATCGCTACAGCGTTCCCGCCAGCTTTGCGAACCGCCGTGTCAGTTTGCATGTCTATCCCGAACGGCTGATCGTGGTCGCTGAAGGGCAAACGGTTTGCAAGCATGCGCGGATCATCGAGCGGTCTCATCGCAAGCCCGGCAAGGTCATCTATGACTGGCGCCACTATCTCGCTGTTATCCAACGCAAACCGGGCGCACTTCGGAATGGTGCGCCGTTCACGGAGATGCCGGATGCCTTCCGTCAATTGCAGGATCACATGCTGCGTAAAGAAGGCGGTGACCGAGAGATGGTCGACATTCTGTCTTTGGTCCTTCAGCACAACGAAGAGGACGTTTTGTGTGCAGTGGAGCTGGCACTTGAAGCAGGCGTCCCCACCAAGACGCACATCCTGAACCTGTTGCATCGATTGATCGACCGCAGACCGACAGATCACCCCGAGGTCGATCCGCCGGACGCACTGGCATTGCAGACAACGCCAGTGGCCAACGTCGGTCGCTATGACGGGTTGCGACAGACTGAGGAGAAGCGCCATGCGTCATGACCCAGCAGGAGCCTCTATCGTCATCATGCTGCGCAGTCTTAAGCTCTATGGCATGGCAAATGCGATTGAAGACTTGGTCGCCCAGGGCGCGCCAGCGTTCGAAGCTGCCACACCAATGCTGTCACAGCTGCTCAAGGCCGAGATCGCCGAACGCGAGGTACGGTCCATCGCCTACCACACGAAGGTCGCCCGCTTCCCCGCATACAAGGATCTGACGGGCTTCGACTTTGCATCGAGTGAGATCAACGAAGCGACAGTGCGGCAGCTACACCGATGCGAGTTTATCGAAGCGGCCGAGAATGTCGTTTTGATCGGCGGTCCCGGAACGGGCAAGAGCCACACAGCCACAGCAATCGGCGTCCAAGCCATCGAACATCACCGGCGTAAGGTGCGCTTCTTCTCGACCGTGGAATTGGTCAACGCGCTGGAGCAGGAGAAGGCGCTTGGTAAGGCAGGGAAACTGGCTGAGATGCTGACGAAGGTCGACTTGGTCATCTTGGACGAACTCGGCTACCTGCCGTTCAGTTCATCTGGCGGGGCGCTGCTCTTCCATCTGCTCAGCAAGCTCTACGAGCGCACCAGCGTCATCATCACCACAAACCTCAGCTTCTCAGAATGGGCGCAGGTCTTCGGGGATGCAAAGATGACAACCGCGCTCCTCGATAGGCTGACTCACCGCTGCCACATCCTCGAAACCGGAAACGACAGCTACCGCTTCAAGGCCAGCGCTGAGGCTGCAAAAAAAACACGAAAGGAGGCCAAAACATTGACCGCGTCATAAACCACGACGCATAACTGAGGGTGGGTCAAATCTCGGTGAAAATACCGGGTCAGTTCTCAGTGACAATCAACAGGCTCGATCTATGAGCGACTTCTCGAATACGAGGTGACACGCGACGGCGACGACATCACCGTTCAGCCGAACATCTTTGCGCGCAAGGGATCGGGCAGCTATTACACGCCCGACGACTTGGTGCAGCTCATCCTGACCGAGACCCTTGAGCCGCTTGTCGAAGAGCGCAAACGCGCCTTCAGGGACAAGATCGCAGAGCTAGGGCAGGGGGACTTGCCCGATCATCGCAAGATCGGGCAGCTCAAACGCCTCGATCCTGCAACCGCGCTTCTTGACCTGAAAATCTGCGACCCGGCTATGGGTTCTGGCCATTTCCTTGTGAGCCTCGTTGACTTCATGGCTGACCAGGTGATCGCCGCCATGGCCGAGGCCGAGCTCGATGCGCCTGAGGAATGGGGGGACTACATTTCCCCGCTTGGCGAGAGAATCGACACGATCCGCAACACCATCCTGGCCAATGCCGATGAACGCGACTGGACGATCGACGAGGAACAGCTCGACGACCGGCACATCATCCGCCGCATGGTGCTCAAACGCTGCATCTACGGCGTAGACAAGAACCCGATGGCTGTGGAGCTCGCGAAGGTGGCGCTGTGGCTGCACACCTTCACCGTGGGCGCGCCGTTGTCCTTCCTCGACCACCATCTTCGCTGTGGTGACAGCCTTTTCGGCTCCTGGGTGAAGAAGGGCATCGACAAGGCTGCGACCTATGGCACGCCGCTCTTGCTGCACGAGCCGATGAAGCGTGCCCTGCGCGCGGCATCCAAGATGCAGATCGTCGAGGGGCTGACAGACGCCGAGATTGCCGAGGCGCACCGATCGGCAGACGTGTTTGCCGAGATCGAGGACATGACCGCGCCGCTCGACGCGCTCTTGAAGCTGATCCATGCGATCGACTGGCTCGACATCAAGGATAAGGCAGACAAAGCCGCGCTCAAAATATTCTTCGATGGTCAGTTTGGCGATCCGCTCGACATCGCCATGGGCAAGAAGGAGCCCAAGACCAAACGCGAAGAGGGACAGCGCTTTGCCGAGATACTTGGCCAGGCGCGCATTCTGATCGCGGAAGAAAACTTCCTCAACTGGCAAGTGACCTTCCCAGGCATTTGGTCCGATTGGGAAGAAGACGAGTTGACCGGCGGGTTTCATGCCGTAGTCGGCAACCCGCCATGGGATCGGATGAAGCTTCAGCAGGTCGAGTGGTTTGCGGAGCGCCGCCCCGAGATTGCGAAAGCTCAAAGAGCGTCGGATCGCAAGAAGATGATTACCGCGCTCGAAAAGGAAGGCGACCCGCTCGCGCAGAATTACGCCAAGGCATCCGAGAGGGCCGAGGCCGGAACGCGCATGGCGCGAAAGGGCGGCGACTATCCCTTGCTTTCCGGCGGGGACGTGAACCTTTATTCGCTCTTTGTCGAACGCGCCATGACGCTGGTGCAGCCCACAGGGCTTACAGGGTTGATCGTACCCTCGGGCATCGCGTCCGACAAAACCGCCGCACCGTTCTTCAAGGGGGTGGCGACTGAGGGGCGGCTGAAGGCGCTTTATGATTTCGAGAACAAGAAGGTGTTCTTTCCCCACGTTCACGCGTCGTTCAAATTCTGCGCGTTTGTTGCCAGCCCGACCGAAACACCGGACGAAGCCAAACTGGCGTTCTATCTGCACAATATCGCCGAGTTGTCGGACCCAGAGCGTTGCTTCACGCTGAGCGCCGAGGATTTCGCCCGCGTGAACCCCAACACTGGCACTGCGCCGATCTTTCGCTCACGCCGGGATGCCGAGCTGACCAAGGCGATCTACGCCGCTGCTCCGATCCTCGTGGACCGATCAGGCGGCGATGCCGTCAAAGCCTGGCCGGTGAAGTACGCGACCATGTTCCACATGACGAACGACTCCGGTTTGTTCCGCACCCGCAAGGAGTTGGAAGAGCAGGAGTCGGCCTATCCCTTGGGCGGCAATACCTTCGGAAGCGCCTCGGGCAACTGGCTGCCACTTTATGAAGGCAAGATGGTGCAAGCTTATGATCATCGCGCCGCCAATGTGGTGGTGAACCCTGAAAACCAGCACCGCCCCGCGCAGCCCGTGCCCGCCACAGAAGAGCTAAAAGCCAACCCCGACTGGGTTCCTGATCCACAGTTTTGGGTGAACACAGGCGAGTTGACTGACGCACTCGGGTTCTCATGGTGCATCAGCTACAAGATGATCACCGCGCCCACGAACATGCGAACCATGATCGCAGCGGCTCTACCTCGATGCGGCGTCGGCAATTCAATGGGCATTTTGCTGCCTGAGAAGAACGGAAAAGAGGTTTTCCGGGGAGCCGCCAGTTTGATGTTGGGCAATATCAACTCAACGCCGTTTGATTTTGTGATGCGCCAGAAGGTGCAGGGACAAAACATCAACTGGTTCATTGTCGAACAACTGCCCGTCATCGCGCCCGAGCGCTTCAATGAGCGCCAGTTTGGCTCTAAAACCGCCGCTCAAATCGTGCGAGAGGCGGTTCTTGAGCTCACCTACACCGCCCATGACATGGAACCGTTTGCGCGGGATATGGGCTATGTGGACAAGGCTGGAAACGTGAAGCCCCCCTTCACCTGGGATGAAGAGCGCCGCCTTGTCCTGCGCGCCAAGCTCGATGCCGTCTTCTTCCATCTCTATGGCATCACCGACCGCGACGACATCCGCTACATCTACTCGACCTTCCCGATCGTCGAGCGTGAAGAGAAAGCCGCCTATGGTGGCAAATACCGCTCTTGCGAGCTCTGCCTCGCCTACATGAACGCGCTCGCTGCCGGAAACCCCGACGCGGAGATCAAGCTATGAGCAACGTCAATGTCAGACGCGCCGTCGAGAATATCCGTTCTGGGACAAATGTTTACACCCCGCTTGTCGAAACCATCGTGAACGCTATCCAGGCGATCGAGGCCACATCGCCTGAAGCGGGCCGCGTTGATATTCTGGTGAAGCGGTCGAACCAGCAGGAACTTGAGGGCGGTCAGCCGCCCGTCGAAAGCTTCACTGTCATCGACAACGGCATCGGCTTTAACGACGAGAACAGGGATTCATTTGATACCCTTTACTCGGATCACAAGATCGCACAGGGCGGGAAGGGTTTCGGACGCTTCACCTGTCTGAAATACTTCGACGATTTACTCATCGAGAGCGTTTTCGAGCACGAAGAGGGACGGAAAAAGCGCGCCTTTAAGATGGGCAAGCAAACCGACATCATCGTCAACGAAAGTATTGAAGACTGTCCTGACGGCGACATCGGTTCCCGTGTCACCATGCACAAGGTCAAGCGCGCGTTTCCCGACAAGAAAATCAAGACGATTGCTCGGACACTGGTGGAGCGGCTTCTGCCGTACTTCATCGACGCCGACTATCGGTGTCCCGAGATCGGGATCGCCGAGGAAGACGGAACGGGGCGGATCATTCTCAACAATTTTGTCAGCAATCAGCTTGCTGCGATGATCAAGGAGATTCCGCTCCAAGAGGGGGATATCGTCCTCGGTTCAGGGGACAAGGAGCAGAAATTTCAGGTTCGCGTGTTCAAGCTCTACTCGCCGCGAAACCAGAAGAGCAAGATCAGCTTGGTTGCCGACCGCCGAGAGGTCACGGACACTGCGATCCATAGCTTTGTGCCAGAATTTGTGGATGAATTTTTTGAAGAAGGATCATCTGAGGGCGAAGAAAGAGATCGCAACTACATCGTTAAGGCCTATGTCTTCGGCCCGTATCTCGATGCCAACGTGTCACTTGAGCGGGGCGGTTTCGACTTTCCCAAGGGCGACGACCTGCTTCATCCCATCTCACAGGCTGAGATCGAGCAGGCAGCCGCGCAAATCGCGCGCGATGCGCTTGGTGATACGATCACCGCACGTCAGGAAAAGAAACGCACTCAGGTTCGCAGCTATGTAGAGGATTCAGCGCCCTGGCACCGGACGATCGCAGAGGATATCGACCTGTCGTCGATGCCCTATAACCCGACCCCAGAGCAAATTGAGACGGTCTTTCAGAAAGAAAAATTCTCCCAGGAAGTATCCATCCGCCAGCAAGTCAACAAGATGCTCAGCGAAACGGACGCGGAGGGGCTTAAAGATGGCCTACCGAAAATCTTGGATCAGATATCGAAAACCAGTCGCAATGACCTAATCCACTATATTGCGCTGCGAAAGCATGTGCTGACGCTCTTCGGGAAAAGCTTCGAGCTTACCGACGACCAAAAATACCCGTCCGAGGGAACCGTCCACGACATCATATTCCCTCGAAAGGGCGATACGGCCGCGACAGCATACGAGGATCACAATCTTTGGATTATCGACGAACGGCTCAACTTCACGAATTTCGTAAGCTCAGACAAGCCGTTGGATGGCGGCGCGACTGAGCGCCCGGACTTGTTGGTGTTTGACAAGCCAGTGCTGTTCAGGGGGGATAACGAGGCGAGCAATCCGATCACCGTCTTCGAGTTCAAGAAGCCGGGGCGCGATGACTTTGTGAACCCGTCATCGAAGGAAGACCCAGTGCAGCAGATCATCCGGTATGTGAACAACGTCAAGAAGGGCAAATTCAAGACCCCCAAAGGACGCCAAATCCAAGTTGCTGATAACACGCCGTTCTATGGCTACGTCATGTGTGAAATCACCGAAAAGGTCAAAGAGTGGCTGAAGATGGAGAAGGACTTCACGCCCATGCCTGACGGCGGGGGATGGTTTAAGTGGTTTGGGAATAACAACCTCTACATGGAGGTTTTGAGCTGGGACAAGGTGCTGCGAGACGCTGAGATGCGCAACAGTGTCTTCTTCCACAAGCTTGGCATCGACTGATCTCCACGGGTGCGTGCAAAAATCAAGACTTTTGCACACTCACTCGAAACTGGTACCCTCAATGGCTTAGAGCGTGCACAATTCACGATCGGAATTTGTGAAAAGAAACGCTGACTTTGAACGCGGGAGGCTCTGATCGGGGTTTGACCGCTTCTTGGCACGAACGATCCGCTGCGCACAAATGTCGGCTTTGTAGGCTGCAAAAGCAGCAATTTGACTGGTAGGTAAGTGTCGGGATTGGGCCGTCACCGCCTGCCGAGACGACCCAACCTTGAAAGCTGCGCCAGCATTCGGGCTCCTGTGCCGGTCCCGTCGCTGGACGTAGCTGCGGTTGGACCACCAGCAGTATTGGGTCGGCTTGGCAACGCTTGCACACCAAAGAATTGGCGCGCGCGCAGAGCTGCATATTCTGCGCCTGTCGCACCTCCGATGGCGTACCGGTTGTAGACTTGCTGGCTTCCTGCAAGCCCTCGAGCAAAGGCATAGCTGCCACCGAAGCCAGCAGAGAGCGCTGGCATCATGATGTTTCCGGAAATCGCCCGAACCAGGAATGGCGTTGCTATGATGAAGCCCTTTGCCATGAGCACCATCATGAAGAAGGGGATGAGCGCGCCGATGTTGGAGGCGCCTTCCGGGTCGCCTAGCTCAGCAAGAAGCGCACGCGAGACACCCGTGATGGTCGCGAACACGCCGGCCACGACGATAGGGTACATCGCAAAGGAAATCAGCGCCGATAGCCAGCGCGCGAAATAATCCTTGGTCACTTCAAAAAGGGTCAGGAAGATCATGATCGGTGCAATCCCGATCAGCAGAGCGATCATGAGCCTTGACGCAACGACGATGAACGCCGCCAAGCCACCGAGGATCGAGAGCAGCAAAACCCCCAGGGTGTCCAACAGGGCACCGGCCATCCAGTTCAGTTCAGACCCCGCAGCATTCAAATAGTCCCCGAGCGCCGCGATCAGGTCATCGAACTCCTCTGCGAAGGTACCGGATGGGCCCGGTGATCCGCCGCCGACTGAGGCCACGAGCGATCCGGCAATGCTGTCGATCCCATTTAGGATCGCCGCAGCAAGGATGTTGAACTGCACCCAGTTGGTTGCAAATGCGCCTATCAGCCCGACTTTCACGGCGAGCCAGAAGGCCGTGCGCCCGTCCATGGCGCGATACTGGTAGATCGTGTTGATGAAAACCAGAATGACCACGAGCGTGGTGCCGAGTACGAGCATCGTTCCCACAGTTGCGGCGACCGCCCCGAATTGTGTCTCTGCAGCGGTATTGAGATAGCCTTCAGCCGTTTCGACGAAGTAGGTGACGACACTCATGGAGCCCTACCAGTTTCCAGCGGCTTGGCAGATTGGCATGGCTTCGCGCCGAAGCTCATTCGCCTGTCGTCGGTATTCTGACGTCGCTTCCACGATGTCCCAGTATTCAGATGCGGCGAAATGCTCGAAGTAGACGCCTTCAGCTGCCTCCCAAGTCGGATACCACGTTGGACATTCACAGCTTTGGGCTTCAACGATGCGTTGCATGCTCTGCGCCCGATAGATCTGTTGGATCAGGAGCCGCTTGTGGGACTCGCGTACAGCGATGTCTTGCATCCACTGCGGCTCTGGAGGCTGGTCGGGACAGACATCTGGCTGGTTATCGAGCGTTGGGATCAGGTTCCGTTCAGCAACGCCAGCGGTTGCGCAGAGAACGACGAGCAGGCCTGCTGACGCAACGACCCGCATCATTCTGAAGCCACCTTCGTCGCCAAAGATTCACGCTTCAAGAACGTGGTATAGCCGTAGTCACCGGCTTCAGCTGTAATGACTTCCCATCCCTCTGCGCCGCGCTCATTCAAGGCGCTTCGCATCGCGTCATAGTCCTTTTGTTTCTTCACCTGGAAAAACAGAATGTCGTACTCAAAGGTCTTCATTGGGAAGCTCCGATCTCGGTTGCGCCGGGTAGGTAGAATTCGGTGATGCCGCGCCTGCCATCGTGGCGACCGGCCTGGATGATCACGTCGATGGAATTCTCTATGTATTGGATCATGTCGGCATAGGTCATCGGGATCTCGGTCTTAAGCGCTGCGATGGCCAGACGCTGCACGGCGAGCTGCGGTGTTTCGGCGTGAAGCGTGGTCATGGACCCGCCATGGCCCGTGTTAATCGCCTCGAGGAAGGTCATGGCCTCCTTGCCGCGCACCTCGCCCAGGATGATCCGGTCGGGGCGCATGCGCAGCGTGGCAGTGAGCAAGACATCGGCGGTCTGGAACTCCGCGTCGCGGTTGGCAATCAGGGTCACGGCATTCGGCTGGGTCGGCAGAAGCTCGGCGGCTTCCTCGATGGTGACGATGCGTTCCTCGGCAGGCACGTGGGCGAGGATCTTCCGCGCGGCGACGGTCTTGCCGGTGGAGGTGCCGCCAGAGACGATCATGTTGAGCTTGTTGTCGACGCAGAAGGCCAGCGCATCGTCGATCACGCCGGACGCCACGACCTCTCGCAGTTCGCGGGTTTTCTCGAGGCGGAGCTCTTCGAGCTTACGCTCCTTGCCAAAGAGGAAATCTAGCGCAATGCCTTCAAGCGGCAGGCTAGAAAAAAACCGAAGACTGATCGACATGGCCGAGAGCACGGCGGGAGGGGTGATGACCTGAGCCCGGATCGGGCGGCCCTTGTAGGTGATCGAGACCGAGACGATCGGGCGGTCCTTGCTCAACGTTGTGTTGGCGGAGGAGGCGACCTGGTTGCCGAGGTCTTTGACCTCCGTGGCGGTCAGCTTCTGGTCCAGCACCCGCATGAAATGATCGCCGTGGAATTCTCCCCAGCAGGTCCCGTCAGGGTTGATGCAGATCTCGATGACATCGTCGCGGGCGGCGGCATCGATCCGGTCGAGTGAGGTCTGGAGATAGCTCAGCGACATGGGCTCAGAAAATCTCCAGATCTCGGTCGACCATGACCGTGACGCGCGCGCCTTGGTCGACATAGATAACGGGGCCGATCGAAAGGTAATCGCCAATCACACTATCCGACGCATCAGTTTGAGATCATCATCACTGGTGGGACGCGGCTCGTAATAGAGACTGCCGCGGCTGATCCCGAGCAGATCGGCCTGACGCGTGAGGCTCAGCTTGTGGTCACGGTTGGTCATTTCTTTGCGCTCCCCAACAGACCGGCCTTGGCGAGCTTTCATCGGGCTTACGCGGCCCCACCGGGGCCACGGTCCCTCTTCAATCCCAAAAAATCATTTTCCAGCGTCAGCTGGCCAATCTTCGCATGCAACGATTTGATGTCGATCTCGGGCTCTTTCGACGCCTTCGGCTTGTCGTCGAAAACATCCGCCACGCCGTCGACGAGCTGGTTCGTCGGGAAAACCATTCACCGGATGGTTTTCTGTTCCTCCTCACTCCACTGCTTGATCTGGTTGGGGTGAACGTCAAACTGCGTCGCCAGTTCGCTCATCGTTTTGTCGCCCTTCAAGGCTGCCAATGCGACTTTCGCCTTGAAAGCAGGGCTGTGGTTCCGTCTGGGTCGTCTTGCCATGTTCGCTCCTTCGTCCCGGCTCGCTGCCGGATCAAAAGCGGAAAATCCACCTAACTCGACTGTTCAGATTTGTCGGGCCACCTCTCAACGATCCCAGACAAGGCGCTGCCGTGTCCCCTGGACAAGGTGAACCGCCAGTTCCATGCGCCAGCGCCAAACATGCTGTGGGTGAGCGACTTCACCTATGTCGCGACGTGGCAAGGCTTCGTCTATGTCGCCTTTGTCATCGATGTCTTCGCCCGTCGCATTGTTGGCTGGCGTGTCAGCCGCACGGCGACCGCCGGGTTTGTCCTCGATGCGTTAGAACAGGCGGTACATCAACGCCAACCTGGGTCCGGCCTGACACATCATTCCGATCGCGGGTCGCAATACCTGTCCATTCGCTACACGGAACGACTGGCGGAAGCTGGGATCGAACCGTCTGTCGGTAGTGTCGGGGACAGTTACGACAATGCGCTGGCCGAGACGATCAATGGGCTGTTCAAGGCAGAAGTCATTTACCGGCGTGGACCGTGGCGCAGCTTCGATGCTGTGGAATACGCGACATTGGAGTGGGTCGATTGGTTCAATAACAGACGCCTGCTCGAACCTATTGGAAATATCCCGCCAGCTGAAGCCGAGGCAAACTTCTATGCAGCTATGGAAAAATCTGACATGGCCGCGTAACTAAGACAAATCAGCCTCCGGCAAACCCGGCGCGGTTCATGACCATGACAGCTATCTGTCCGACGTCCTGATGGCCATTGCACGAGGGCATAAACAAGCAGACATCAACGCGTTACTGCCCTGGAATTATGTCAGCCCCGTGTGACCGGCGCACCGCTTACCGTGAAACGATGGCGTTTCACAATCATTCGTCCTTTCTGACCGTTACTTTCTACAAGTCCACCTTTGATCTTGGTCCTCGAATGCCACAGATGGCTTGCGTAGAAGAGTTACCCTGCCCGTCATGACCATGTCCCGGTTGCGATCTGACGTTGAAAACACCCAAAGTGAAATTCTTGATATTGAATATGCTTCATTATATAGAATAATATGGAATAAAAGATAAATTGAAACCAGCGGTAATCACTTCACGATGTCAGATCATGATCACAAGCACAGCCATCATTCACACCTGACTGAAACCGAGGGACGGGTGCGCGCCTTGGAGAGCGTTCTCAGTGAAAAAGGCTACATAGACCCTGCAGCGGTTGATGAAATCGTACAGACTTACCAAACGAAAATCGGACCTCAAAACGGGGCTCATGTGATTGCCAAAGCTTGGACTGAGCCTGATTTCATGGATTGGTTGAAGTCAGATTCCACGGCAGCAATCCACTCTCTTGGTTATACATCACGCCAAGGAGAACATATCGAGGCGGTCTTCAATTCCGAAGAGGTGCACCATGTTGTCGTTTGCACCCTGTGCTCCTGTTATCCATGGTCAGTACTTGGTCTGCCGCCGACATGGTACAAGTCACCTCCTTACCGCTCCCGTGTAGTCAAAGAGCCGCGAAAGGTCCTTGAGGAATTTGGAACCATAATACCTGCAAACCGGAAAATTGAAGTCCATGATTCCACCTCTGAGATGCGGTATCTCGTGGTTCCGCAACGTCCTGACGGCACTGAGGGGTGGGACGCGCAAAAGCTGGCAACGCTCGTCACAAGAAATTCGATGATCGGAACAGAGTTTGCGCTTAACGCTGGATCCCTTTCATGAGCAGCGCTGCCGATCTGGGCGGCGTCAGGGGCTTTGGAGCCATTGGCCAGGAAGAAAACGAACCCGTGTTCCATGCCGATTGGGAAGCACGCGCCATGGGGATCGTGATTGCTTTGGGAGCCTGCGGACTGTGGAACCTGGATATGTCGCGCAGCGCACGCGAGACCTTGCCAAAACCCTTTTATCTCACCGCAAACTATTATCAGATTTGGCTTGAGGCCGCGATCAAGTTGATGAAAGAACGCGGGATGGTCAGCGATGCTGAGATTGACGCGGCCAAAGCCATGGAACCACCCATAGCCGTTAAGCGCATGCTTGCCGCAGGCGATGTTCAAGCGGTTCTATTCGCCGGTGAGCCTGCGGATCGAAAACCTGAGGGGCGTCCTCAATTTGAAATCGGTCAATCTGTCAGGACCATCAGCGATCTTCCGCAAACCCATACGCGCCTGCCGAGCTATGCCCGCAATAAGCAAGGCATCATCACAAAGATACATGGGTTTCACGTTCTGCCAGACATGAACAGTCAAGGTTTGGGAGAGCACCCCCATTGGCTATACCAAGTGACGTTCTCATCACACGCCCTATGGGGCGCTCAAGGCAATGAGATCGATACAATCACGCTCGACTTGTGGGAGCCTTATATGAGTATTTCCGATGACTGATCTTGATCTGAAACGCCTCCCAGATATCGCGCTAAAAGAAGATGAGCCCGTCTTCAACGAGCCTTGGGAGGCGCAAGCTTTTGCAATGGCTGTCAATCTGCACCAAAATGGACTCTTTGGTTGGAACGAGTGGGCCGACACGCTGTCCGCCGAGATCCATTCAGGTCTGGAACGCTCGTATTATGAACACTGGCTTGTCGCTCTGGAGAAAATTGTGGTGGCCAAAAAACTCACCACCGGCCAAAAACTAATTGAATGTGAAGCCGCCTGGCACCGAGCCGCCAAAGCCACGCCACATGGAGAGGCAATCGTCCTCTCAGCTGGCGACACTGTGTGACGTCATAATTTGCTCACCGAGCGAAACCAATTCTCGATCTGATCCTTTCGGGCCAAGCAGGCTGATGCCGAAGGGCGCGTTATCAACGCTCATTAAGGGCAATGTGATTTGAGGCAGTCTGGCAAGACCTGAAAGACAGAGCAATTGTATCATCTGCAAGCGAAAAGCTTGAAGTTCCGATGCATTGCTGGTCTTCAAAGGCGCGCAGCTGGGCACAGTCGGCAGCAACAAAACGCCATCTTCGCCAAGTATGGTCTCAAGCGCCTCTTCAATTGCTGATCTTTGCGTTGCGACATCCAAAAAATCGTCATGCGTGATGGTTGACCCAAATCGAAACCGCTCCTTGATCGCATCATCAAGATCAGGATTCACGCGACTGACCCAGGGGCCCAAACTTTGCCAAGCCTCATAAGACTGATGCGTGATGAAAATACGTGAGGCCTCTTCAAACGAGAACCCAAGCGATGTGAGGGTCTTTGTCACCTGGAAATGCTGTGTCACCTTCTGTGCCCCGACCTCAAATACGCGTCGCTCCTGAGGTCCGGACAGAAGCGTGTTGAAAGGGTCAAAGGTCAACAGACGGGTCAGTTTGGCGGGCACTGGCGGACCCAGTAGCACATCAGCGACCATGGAATAGGTTTGCGCATCTTTTGCATACCAACCAAAACAATCAAAGCTTGGGGCAAGCGGCATGGCTTTATCGAGGGACAGAACACCATGGGTGGGTCTGAGCCCAATCAATCCACAAAAGGATGCCGGGGCCCGGATGGAGCCGGCCGTGTCCGTGGCCGTTGCCATGTCAACCGCGCCGGCTGCCACAAGGGAGGCAGACCCAGAAGATGATCCGCCCGTCAATCTGTCGGGGGCGCGGCTGTTGACCGGTTGCCCATAATGTTTGTTTGACCCCATCAGCGAATAGCACAGTTCCTCGCACTGACTCTTCCCGACGCATACAGCGCCCGCATTTAGCAGTCGTTGCACCTCAATATGCGTTTCGCGATCAATTGGCGCTTCCGCCAGTCGGCTTGGCTGACCCCACCCATTTGGATAACCCTCTACAGGAAACACGTCTTTCACAGCCAAAGTGGTTCCAGAGAGCGGACCGCTTCCAGCATAATCGACGCTGACCGGAGGGTAGTCACACCACGCGTTCAGCTCATGGCCTCGGGATTGAGGGGCGATAACTCAGCTCCTTGTTGTGTGTTAATGTTCAGTATATCGAATATCATTCTTTATCGCGAAGTGGCAAGCCGTTTCCCGCTTATGCCCCCGTCCACGGCCTGATGATCGTTCATGATTAGATTGCTTTTGATCTCCGACAAGGATAAGAATTCGATATACTGAATAATAATCCTGCGACCTGCCTAAGGGACTGGAAAGAGAACAAAAAATGAAAAGTCCCAAAAAGAGCCCCGCACCGGCACTCAGCAGAGGATTGCACCTGCTGGAATTCATCGCCAAAAGCACAAAACCCCAGAATCTGACAACAATATCAAATCATATGGGTATCGCTATGAGCTCGGCCCATTCAATTTGCACCACGCTCTTGCAGGAAGGCTACCTCGAAAAGCAGAGCGACGGCTCGTTTCATTTGACACTGAAGGTTCTCGATCTCGCCAGTTCGAAAATCAAAAGCTATGAGATCGTTGAACATTTCAACAAAGCCTGTGAAGAAAACGAGCTCATTCGCACAAACGGGGCAACGCTCACAGTCCTGGAAGGCCCTGATGTTTTCTTCATCGCCACGCGAAACAGCCCTCGACCCTTCGGAATTAAGTTCCGGCCTGGTACGCGCTTGCCTGCTTGTTGCATGGCCTCCGGTCGTGCGCTTTTGGCCAATCTTACGGACGACGAAGTCTGTGAGCTTTACCCAGCTGAAGAGATTCCGCAAGTAACCAAGGCCCATCCCAAATTTCGCAGTGAACTATTAAAAATTCTGCAGCAGGTTCGCCAAAACGGCTATTCGCAAGAGATCAAAGGCACCGCGCCAAACATGATTTCTTATGGGGCGCTCGTTGCTAAACCCTCCGGTGAAGCCGTCGCAGGCGTTTCCATCTCATTGCATGAAGACAATGTGACCGACGCGGTATCCCTCGAGGCAATTGAAGCCATCAAAAATCTGGCGGCTCGCCTGTCCAGCTTCGCAGATTTGGTCACATAAACACAATCTCAGATCTCCATTCAAAGTCCCGTTTCCTGTCGAACGACGCCGCCTCAAACGAGCGCCGTGTCGATCTGTTTGACGTGCTGTTTTTCCTCACTCTCACATAAGCTAGCGAACATGCCGCGTGAGTCTGTGCGCTAACCCCCCAAAAAAAGTCATTAAAAACAGTCAAATAGCAACGCTCTCAACGCGCGCTTGACATTAATCATTGTTTAATATTCTATATACAGAACGAAATTCGAAATATCGAATATAGATGAACAACGCGATCATGGACGGACCCGTCCTGTGTGCCGCAGGGAGAAAAAGCTGAATGAGTGAGGCATGGAACCGTCCATTTTTCCATGAAGGCATGCGTCACTTCCAGGACATGCATGACGGACGACGAACGGCAGAAGCGATCGAAAAACATCGCAAGCACTATGCCTTCTGGGATGACGAGATTGAGATGATCTCTCAAGCGCCGTTCTTTTTCATCGCCTCGACTTGGGACGACTACGTCGATTGCAACATCAAATCCGGCGATCCCGGTTTTGTAAAAGTCGTCGACGACAACACCCTCGAATATCCCGAATATGACGGGAACTCGATGTACCGGACCCTCGGCAACATTCGTAAAAATCCAAACATTGCGCTTCTCTTCGCCAAGTTTGATGGAAAAAGCCGTCGCATACGCATCAACGGTGTCGCATCCATCCACGATGATGAGGCGTCGCTGTCCAGGCACTACGGGGCCAAGTTTGTGGTCAGGATCGGATGCGAAATCTATCCAAATTGCCCGCGTTACCTTCCCAACCTCGCTGAGGGATTACCGTCCCCGCATGTGCCCCGTGAAGGCCAGGGTGTGCCGCCTCCACCAGAGTGGAAGACACGCGATTACATCCGGCACGGGCTGCCAAAAACCGATCCTCATCGTGTGGATGCTAACGAATGAACATTCACCCGCTCAGTTCCGCCGACACATGTCGAAAACTCAACTCAGCCGCTTCTGGCGGTCCAGACCTGGTGGCGATCCGCTCACTATAGATCCAATCAAAACTGAAAAATCAGGGAGTCCTTTCATGAACAAAACAATGAAAAAAATGAGCACATTGGCTTCAGCAATGTTGCTAACCACGGCGATCGGTGCTGCGCCTTCAACTGCCCAGGAAGAAACCTTCAAAGTCGGTGTCGTCTCATTTCTATCTGGTCCGGCAGCCGGCCCGTTCGGCATTCCAGCCAGAAACGCGGCAGAACTCATTATTGATGCTGCAAATGCAGGAACACTTCCGGCGCCTTACAACACAGCTGGCATTGGTGGAGCCCAGATTTCGACCGTCGTGATCGACGAAAACTCAAAGCAAAAGAACGCTGATTTCGTCAAACTTGTCGAAAAAGACGGTGTCGATGCGATCGTCGGCTATGCATCGTCTGGAAGCTGTAAAGCGATTGCACCTGAAGCTGAGAAGCTAAAAACACTCACCGTCTTCTCAATTTGTGGAACGCCGCAAATCTTCGAAGAGATCGTGACAGAACCACAATATCTGTTCCGCACACTCAGCCATGCGACCATGGATAACGTCGCAGCAGCGCGATACGTGGTCGAAACCATGGGTGATGTGAGCACGATTGGTGGTATCAATCAGAACTACGCATGGGGTCAGGACAGCTGGCGCGACTTTTCTTTGTCCGTTGCGTCGCTCAAAGACTCTGTCACAGAAACGGAAACACAATTTCCGAAGATCTTCGCTGGCCAATACGGTTCAGAAATTTCTGCTTTGTTGAACGCCAAACCGGATGTTGTCCATTCTTCCTTCTGGGGCGGTGATCTCGAAGCGCTGATCATCCAAGGGTCCGGTCGTGGTTTGTTCGGGCGCAGCCAAGTGGTGCTGACATCTTCCGATACGGCGATCCCGCGCCTGGGAGCGCAAATTCCAGACGGCACTATCATCGGCGCGCGCGGCCTCAATGGTCCTTACGCACCAGAGACCGAATTGGCTGAATGGTTCCAGAAGGCATATTTTGATCGCTTCGGAACCGAACCTGTGAGCCCGGCCTATCAAATGGCGCAATCCATTTTGGCCATCAAAGCCGCTGCTGATCAGTCAAACTCGTCAGACCCTGAAGTCATTCGCGGTGCCTTGGCTGGCCTGACATTTGAGTCGATGTCTGGAGAAGTGAACATGTCGCTCGCCAATGGTCACCAGGCGATTACCGCCACTGCATACGGCACATATAAGTTCGATGCAGCATCAGGCAAAGGAACGGTCGAGAATGTTCGTACCTACAGCGCTGGCTGTGTGAACCCGCCAGCCAATGTTGGCTCAGTTGATTGGATCAAAGGTGGCTTTGAAGGAGCTGTCTGCGAATAAACTTCCCGAGAGAGATGGCTGGCAGACAGATGTCAGCCATTTCCGACCAACTTGCCGGGTTACCAGTCCATCAAAGACTGGTCAGCCCGGTTTTTCTCCAAGCTGAAACTGAGCAAAGGAGAGTTCAAAATTAGACTGGAGTATCAAAAATGCTGACCGCTATAGCGATCACAGTGGACGGCCTCGGGTTCGCCGCATGGCTTTTTTTATCATCAGTGGGGCTGACACTGATTTACGGTGTGATGAGGATCCTCAACATCGCCCATGGCGGGTTTTATGCGCTTGGAGCTTATTCCTCAGCATGGGCCATTGGTCTTTACGCGACAACTGGCTCCCCCATCGTCTTTTCGTTTCTTCTCATTCCGCTTGCCGCGCTCATCGCCGGTTTAGCCTCCGGCCTTCTGGTGGAACGAGGCGTTCTCAAATTCATGTATGGCCGTGATGAAGTGCTGATGGTTCTCGTGACCTACGCGATCTTCCTCATTCTTGAAGACGCCACCAAGCTGATCTGGGGCACAGAATCCTACGTTGCCTGGCAGCCAGCTTTTCATTTCGGAACCATCGATGTCTTCGACATTCCCTACACCGTCTACAAATTTATCATCATATCCGTTGCCATCATCGTCGGTATCGCACTCTATTTCGTGCTTAATAAAACCCGCGTCGGCAAGTTGCTTTTGGTGGTTATTGAGGATCGCGAGATCAGCGCAGCCCTCGGGATTAACGTCACAAAATTCTTCACCGTGACTTTCGTTGTCGGTGCCGTTCTCGGCGCACTTGGTGGTGCCATCACCGCACCTGAAATTTCCGTTTCACCAGGAATTGGTGCTGAGATCATTGTTTTGTCCTTTGCCGTGATCGTCATAGGTGGCATGGGATCAATCGGAGGTGCCATGATCGGCGCTTTGATTGTGGGCTTTGCGCGCGCCGCCTCAGTCCATCTCTATCCGCCCGCAGAGCTCTTTTCGATCTACCTCGTCATGGCGGCTGTTCTCGCCGTGAAGCCCTACGGCCTATTCGCATTGGCAGAAAGCAGAAAGATATGATGTCCAAACTAGACCGCACCGAGATCGGGCTTCTGATGGCACTTCCAACCCTCATCCTGATCGCATTCATCCTGCCCAAATGGGTGGTGAACTACATCCATGTGTCGATGGGCACCGGCATGGTGGCCCTTGGCGTCATGATCCAAATGCGGGCCGGTCTCGTCTCGTTTGGCCAAGGTCTGTATTTCTGTGTGGGAGGCTATGCAGCGGGTATGACTGCCAAATTCCTTGGCATCTCCGACCTGTTCGTGCTGCTGGCAATTGGCGTCGTAGCGGCTCTCATTCTGTCTGCAATCCTCGGGTTTCTCCTGCGCAGATACCGAGAAATCTTCTACGCGATGCTCACCCTTGCGATTTCCATGATCCTTTTCGGATTGCTTTCCAGCACCGAAGAGCTTGGCAGTACGGATGGGTTCAACCTGCCAACACCGACCTATTTGGGTTGGGCGCCAACAGGTGAAGTGGGACGCATCACGCTTTACATCTTGACCTGCTTCATTGCCATCGGATGCGCTATTGCTCTCAATCGTTTCCTGAAAAGCCCAATCGGCTATGTGAATGAAGCGATCCGCGAAAATGAACTGCGCGTTGAGTATCTCGGCACATCAGCGCACAAAGCCGTCCACATCACATATATGCTGGCCGCGGTCGTCTCATCCATCGGCGGTGTGCTGTGGTCTTTGGTTCTTGGTCACGTCGATCCGGAAATGACGAACTGGACGACCTCCGGTCAGTTTGTTTTTGTCTCAATCCTTTCCGGGATCGGCAACGTTGCAGCGCCGCTGATCGGTACGTTCATCCTTGAAATTGTACGCGTCTACGCGGTCGAGATATCGCCAAACACATGGCAGATGATTTTGGGAAGTGTCATGCTCCTGACCATCATCTTCCTGCCAAAAGGACTTTGGTCGCTGCTCACCCGCAAGAAAAAATCCAAACCACAGCAGACGGCATCAGCCCCTGCAGCAGGTGAATGATATGACAACAATACTTGAAACCAAAAACCTGGAAATGAAATTTGGTGCGGTCTACGCGGCCAAGGACGTCAATATCTCAATTGAAGCTGGCGAAATCCTGGGCGTCATCGGCTCCAACGGAGCCGGCAAAACGACTTTCGTAAATATGGTGACGGGATATTTGAAACCAAGTTCGGGAGACATTCTGTACCGCGGCAAAGACATCAAAGGAAAACCAACACGTGATATTACACGGTTGGGGATCTGTCGCTCGTTTCAAATCCCGCAGCTCTTTCCCGAGCTTCCAGTGATAGAAAATATGCTGATCGCTCTCACGATTGCCAAACAGGACAGGCCCGTGCTTTTCCGGCAAGCCATTGATGCGTCACTCCAAGAAGAAGCGTTGACCATGCTCAGACGCTTTAAAATTGATCAATATGCTGACCAGGAAATCCAAGTCCTGCCACAGGGTGTGCGTAAACTCGTCGATATTGCCATGGCAACTGTTGCCGATCCTGATCTTCTTTTCCTTGATGAACCGACAAGCGGTGTCAGTGCGGATGAAAAAATGGAGTTCATGCGCATCCTGATCAATGCGCTCAAAGAGACCGAAACAGCGGTTTTGTTCATCGAGCACGACATGGAGATCGTCGAGGAATTCTCGCCACGCTGCGTTGCTTTCTACGAAGGCACTATTCTTGCTGATGGTCCCACGGCGGATGTGTTGGAAAACGAAAAGGTACGGGAGTTCGTCATCGGCAGCGAGTTCCACCGCGGAGAGACGAAAGCCAAAGAGAGGGCCAACTAATGCTGTCCATTAAAAACATCAGTCTTTCCATTCAACGGGTTCCGATCCTGCACGATGTCAGTTTGGAAATTGAAACTGGCACAACATGTGGTTTGATTGGCCGAAACGGAGCGGGAAAAACCACTTTGATGCGCTCCATCATGGGGGCGCTGCCAGTCGAGCAGGGGAGCATTACGTTCAATGACACAGCTCTACATTCAGCACCGTCTCATGAGCGTGCAGCGTTCGGGATAGGGTACTTGCCCGAAGACCGTAGGCTCGTGCCGCACTTCACCGTTGAAGAAAACATTCTGGTCTCTTTATGGGCCACCAAAAACACCGACCAATCTCGGCTGAAATGGGTGTATGAACTCATGCCCGAAATTGGTCGTTTTGCTGACCGCAAAGCGCTCACCCTGAGCGGGGGACAACAAAAGCTTGTGGCCCTGGCCCGCGCGCTCGTCGCCGGTTCCAACCTGCTACTTTTGGATGAACCTTTTGAAGGCGTAGCCCCCGCACTCGCAGCACGTTTGATGGAAGTGATCGGTGATTTGCGCTCAGAGAAGCTCACAGTTCTCGTATCGGAATCTGACTACACACATTCACAGAAGGTCGTTGACAGGGTCTATTCCATTGAGAGAGGCAAGATCAGTCTGATGGAAGCGGCCAAAGCAGCCTAAGTGTTGATTGTCACTGAGAACTGACCCGGTATTTTCACCGAGATTTGACCCACCCTCAGTTATGCGTCGTGGTTTATGACGCGGTCAATGTTTTGGCCTCCTTTCGTGTTTTTTTTGCAGCCTCAGCGCTGGCCTTGAAGCGGTAGCTGTCGTTTCCGGTTTCGAGGATGTGGCAGCGGTGAGTCAGCCTATCGAGGAGCGCGGTTGTCATCTTTGCATCCCCGAAGACCTGCGCCCATTCTGAGAAGCTGAGGTTTGTGGTGATGATGACGCTGGTGCGCTCGTAGAGCTTGCTGAGCAGATGGAAGAGCAGCGCCCCGCCAGATGAACTGAACGGCAGGTAGCCGAGTTCGTCCAAGATGACCAAGTCGACCTTCGTCAGCATCTCAGCCAGTTTCCCTGCCTTACCAAGCGCCTTCTCCTGCTCCAGCGCGTTGACCAATTCCACGGTCGAGAAGAAGCGCACCTTACGCCGGTGATGTTCGATGGCTTGGACGCCGATTGCTGTGGCTGTGTGGCTCTTGCCCGTTCCGGGACCGCCGATCAAAACGACATTCTCGGCCGCTTCGATAAACTCGCATCGGTGTAGCTGCCGCACTGTCGCTTCGTTGATCTCACTCGATGCAAAGTCGAAGCCCGTCAGATCCTTGTATGCGGGGAAGCGGGCGACCTTCGTGTGGTAGGCGATGGACCGTACCTCGCGTTCGGCGATCTCGGCCTTGAGCAGCTGTGACAGCATTGGTGTGGCAGCTTCGAACGCTGGCGCGCCCTGGGCGACCAAGTCTTCAATCGCATTTGCCATGCCATAGAGCTTAAGACTGCGCAGCATGATGACGATAGAGGCTCCTGCTGGGTCATGACGCATGGCGCTTCTCCTCAGTCTGTCGCAACCCGTCATAGCGACCGACGTTGGCCACTGGCGTTGTCTGCAATGCCAGTGCGTCCGGCGGATCGACCTCGGGGTGATCTGTCGGTCTGCGGTCGATCAATCGATGCAACAGGTTCAGGATGTGCGTCTTGGTGGGGACGCCTGCTTCAAGTGCCAGCTCCACTGCACACAAAACGTCCTCTTCGTTGTGCTGAAGGACCAAAGACAGAATGTCGACCATCTCTCGGTCACCGCCTTCTTTACGCAGCATGTGATCCTGCAATTGACGGAAGGCATCCGGCATCTCCGTGAACGGCGCACCATTCCGAAGTGCGCCCGGTTTGCGTTGGATAACAGCGAGATAGTGGCGCCAGTCATAGATGACCTTGCCGGGCTTGCGATGAGACCGCTCGATGATCCGCGCATGCTTGCAAACCGTTTGCCCTTCAGCGACCACGATCAGCCGTTCGGGATAGACATGCAAACTGACACGGCGGTTCGCAAAGCTGGCGGGAACGCTGTAGCGATTGCGTTCGAAAGTGATCAGGCATGTGGGTGACACACGCTTACTGTGTTCGATAAAGCCATCGAATGCCGGCGGCAGTGCCATCAGCGTAGGCTTCTCGGCCTCCCACACGTCAGCGATGGACCCCGGCAAAGCCTTGTGCGGCGTCTCTGTCCAAAGGGCGATACAGCGATCTTCAAGCCATTGGTTCAGCTCTGCCAGATCGGCGCAGACCGGCATGACCTGCCACATGCGGTTGCGCGCATCCTGCACGTTCTTCTCAACCTGGCCTTTCTCCCAACCGGCCGCCGGATTGCAGAACTCGGGCTCAAACACGTAGTGGCTGGCCATAGCCTTGAAGCGTGCATTGACGTCCCGCTGCTTGCCTTTGCCCACACGATCAACGGCGGTCTTCATATTGTCATAGATCCCGCGACCAGGCACACCGCCGAACACGCGGAATGCATGCCAGTGGGCGTCAAACAGCATCTCGTGCGTTTGCAGCGGGTAGGCCCGCACCAAGAAAGCGCGGCTGTGCGATAGCTTGATATGAGCGACCTGAAGTTTGACGCGCTCACCGCCGATGTTGGCCCAGTCCTCGCTCCAATCGAATTGGAAGGCTTCGCCGGGCGCGAACACCAAAGGCACGTAGGTGCCGCGCCCCGTCGTCTGTTCCGCTCGATGCCGATCTTCACGCCATGCCCGGGCGAAAGCTGCCACGCGTTCATAGGAACCATTATATCCCAGCTTCACAAGATCAGCATGCATTTGCTTCACTGTCCGCCGCTCTTTGCGTGACTTCCGCGTCTGGATTAAAAGCCAGGCTGACAGCCGATCCGCGTAGGGGTCCAGCTTGCTTGGACGCTTGGGCGTCTTGAACTGCGGTTCCACCGCACCTTCACGCAGATACTTCTTGATCGTGTTCCGAGACAAACCCGTCCGCCGGGCAATCTCCCTGATTGGCATTTTGTCACGCAATGCCCAGCGTCGAATGACACTCAAAAATCCCATGTCGATCACTCCTAATCCCCCCAACCAAAACCGTCGGGGAAGTGTGTTCACATGGGTCAATTCTCAGTGACAATTTATAGGGCTACCGGGTCAGTTCTCAGTGACAATCAACAACCAAAGCCAAACTGCCCTTCTAACTTGTTGAACTCACCTGATTTTGCCGGTCTGAACTTATTTGCAACAACCCATTCTCCATGATGGGTCAAGATCACTCAAATTCGCTGAGGCGCTGATGGCATATCCCAAGCATCTGTTCGGCTTTACCGGCGATGTCTCTATCAATCCCGCTTATTTCCGGAATCGTGATTGCGTCTAAGCCAGAGCGCAATCCTGAAACCAACGCGTCAATCGCAGTGTTTGCACCCTTGGCTGTCAATCCAGCGGTTGCCGCCATTTTAAGAAAGTCCGTGCGACGTAGACGATTGTCTTTGCCGTTAATCTTCAACGCCATGCGATCATGTTCAAGGCCTGGAAAAACGACTGTGGTGACAGCATCATAGAGCGGTGCGAGCTCAACACTTTCAAAACTTCGCGTGTCAGGCTGCGCAACTTTGAGCAGCGCGAGATTTTTTAGATGCATGTCCCCATCGGCGATAAGCCAAGCAAATAATGACCGCTTAAGTACAAGCTGCAAATCTATTTCGGCCTGAGTTGAAAGCGGTCTCACCCCCCGGGCGATACGCTCAATCGTGCCATCATATTTGGCCTCCGGAGGGAGGTCCAAAACCGAACACAAATCTTCAAGTGCGAGTCGTCGCGTATCCTCCGACGAACAGCGTATATCGAACCGTTCGACAATGAGTGCCGGTGGCATCCCATCCGGCATCTCTGTTAGTGCCGTCTGCGGCGCGTCAAGGCCCGCACGCCGTCCAAGTGCCATGGCGAGAAACTCGATCACAGGCAGAGCCTGAAAGCCGCTGGTCCCTGCAGGTTTTAGAATGTGCGTAAATGGCACTCCTGTACTGGGCACGAGCGCGCCGTCCTCGCCCAGAAACATCGGTGCCTTAATTTGCACACCGGACAAACGCGGTGTGTCTGCACTGGCGTAAAGACGCGCCAGCCTCTCTTCGAAGCTCTGCTCGATGTCGCCCCGGCTCGGGCCCGCGTAGATACCGGTAAATACGCCGTCGGTTTGAAAATCTTGCAGGCGGCTAACCAAGACGTCTGCGGGCAATGCTTTAAGGTCCGCTGCCTTGGTGCTGATCGTGATGTTTGACATATATCGCTTACCAGACCGCAGGACCGCTCTCTCGTCGCTTTCCTTAAGAACGCGTTCCAACCATCCTTCTGGCAGAAGAGATAAGATGAAAGGCGGTAGCTTGCCTGGAACACGCTGTTGGATAAGCGGCAGGTCGAACCCATCGTCTGGCTTCCAGCGCCATTCAAATCCGTCGTACAGAAGATGACCTATATTGGTCCCGTGCCAAGCGACAATGAAATCGAGCGCTGCCTGATTGCTGATGTCAATCTCTACTGGCGTGCTGAGCAAATAGCGCTCAGCTTGCTCCCCTTCTCGATACCAACTGTTCTCTCGTGCCAGCGCCCAAAGCGCATCGGCCGCAGCTTTGGCATCACCATATTCGGCGACAAGCCTTTCCATGATGTCGGCGCGCATCGCTTCGTCGATCGACCCTGCATGTTCGCTACGCAGTCGGAATGCTTCAAGAAACCGCTGGCGGACAGACGAGACATTGGTCCGGAACTCTCCAAGCCCATCCTCGATAGTCGCACTTGCAACCGACGGATGATCGGGTGCAGCATTTTGGATGATTTCCAGCGCTCTTATTCGGGTGCGTTGATTGCGCGGCCCGCTGAGAAAGAGCCTACCATCGCGCGTCGGGGCAAGCAGTATTGCGCTCGCGGCTGAGAGATACGCCCGCGGATACAAATACCTCGCAATCCGGACTGCATATCTCAGTACATCAGCATCCGCATCAGCATCGGCGTCGACATAGATGCCACGCATGAGTTGCACGATCTTGCCTGTTTCGGCCTGATAGTGCGCACGGCTTTTGTCGAGGTTCTCTCCGACGAGATAGATCAATTTTCTAACTTTCCCGTATTTCAAATACGGAATAGTTATATTTTTTTGCTCAGCATGTCAAGAATTTCTAACTTTCGCGTGTTTCAAAGACGCAATCGTTAGAATTCTGCAATTAACTCCGCTCAGTCGACACGACCACGACAATAGTCACAACATCATAAATCGTAGCCGTCGCCGCAACAATGTCCGCATCATCATGGCAGTCATCGTCACAACAATAATCACCACCATGACCACCATCATGCAGATGATGATCATTGCGATGACCATGGTGATCATCATGATCGTTCATCACGCATCAGCTCTGCCAACGTGAAGCGTCATAAAATCGGCAAAGGCCTTATAGCCCCACAAATTCTACCGACATGAATGAACCCAACTAGGTCAGCGGCGCTGGTTCAAACTGAACCTGAACCGAAGCTGGACCGTGAAGGAGTGCGGAATAGCCGGTGCCTCGGGTGAGGATGAGGTCTTTGAACAAAGGAAGAGGAAGGCAAGCCCGGGTTGCCGGGCTTGATAGGGAGAGAGAGGCTCTCCCGGCCCGGGTTCGGAACAAAAAGGACCCGAAACATGACCAAGACAAAATCAAAAGCAAAAACCGAAACATCTGCGCAAGCCGCAGCTGTCGCAACCATTGAGATGATCCCGCTCTCAAAGCTTGCCTTGAGCCCGATGAATGTCCGCAAAACGCAGGCGAGTCCTGAAGCCGACGCCGAGCTCTACGCCAGCATTCTCGAAACCGGTCTCAAACAGAACCTCATCGTCCACAAAGTTGGTGCGAAATACCACGTTCATGCCGGCGGCCGGCGCCTCGCAGCGCTGCAGAAACTGAAAGCCGATGGCCACGTCAAAGCAAGTCATGCCATTCCCTGCCAGGTCGAGGACAAGGACGTCGCAGAAGACACATCAGCGGCCGAGAACATCGTGCGCGCTGCCATGCATCCAGCCGATCAGTTCGAAGCCTTCGCCGCCTTGCGCGCTAAAGGACGAACCGAGCAGCAGATCGCGGCCCAGTTTGGCATCACCAAAAACCTCGTGTGTCAGCGTCTGAAACTGGCATCAGTTGCGCCGGACTTGATGCAGAGGTTTCGTGATGAAGACATCACGCTCGATTGCATCATGGCCTTCACCTTGACCGACGATCATGAGCGCCAGCTGGAGGCCTGGGAGACTGTCCAGAAACAGTACAATCCAAGTGCCTACGCCATCCGCAATCATCTGACACAGAAATCTTACTCGGGCAGGTCAAAGCTTGCCAAATTCGTCGGTGTTGATGCCTACAAGAAAGCAGGTGGCGATGTCATCGAGGATCTCTTCTCCGACAATGACAGCGTGCATCTCAAAGACCCGGAGCTTCTGGAACGCTTGGCACAAGAGAAGCTCGACGGCATCGCCGAGAAAGCGGGCAAAACCTGGAAATGGGCCGAAGCACATCTGGAAACCGACTATGACAGTTTTCGGCCCTATGGTCGGGTCTATCCCCAACCGCTCGATCCAGATACTGAACTCGAAGCCGAATATGAAAAGCTTCAAGCTCGAAAAGAGCAATTGGAGGCGGACTATGATGAGGCAACGTGGACGGAGGCGCTTCAGGAGGAAGAAGAGCAGATCTGGGATCGTCAGCGCGAGATCGAGGACATCCGTGACGCCAATGTCGCCTTCACGCAAGACGACCACGCGATCGCCGGATGTGTTGTAACCATCAATCACGCGGGCGAGGTTACTTATCACGAAGGTCTGGTACGGGCCGAAGACATTCCGGAGCCTTCTCAAGACGCCTCTTCGGACGACGCTGAAACAGGTGACAGCGAAGACAATGTGGACGCGGCAGGCCCCACGATTGAGCTGCCGCAATCCATGCGGAGCTCTTCCATACCGGTTGATCCGACCGAAGCCGCGCGAAAAGACCAGGGCATTCCACGCGCTTTGGCCGATGATCTGCGGGCCTCACGTCATCAGATCCTGCAAGCCCATTTGGCAGCCGATTATGCAACGGCCTATGACACCATGCTCTATGCCATGGCCCTCAATGCGCTCGGCCATGGTGGCTACAAGAGCCCCCTTGATATGTCCTTGCGGCCGGCCATGACCATGGGATCAAAGGAGCTTCTCAAAGAAACCGTCGCGAGCCATATGCTCGATGCGCTCAATGAAGGCCTGTCTGTCTCCTGGATGCTGCTCGAGCAACCGGAAGACTTCCAAGCCATGTGCAAGTTGCCTGATGAGGAAAAACAAGCGCTCTTTGCCTGGTGTACGGCATACGCACTCAAGCAGCAGCTGTCTAATGACAGCCAGTCTAATGCCGCCATCGAAGTCATCGGAGAGCGCCTGTCTGTCGATGTGGCCGCCTGCTGGCGACCAACCTCTGAGACCTATTGGGCGCGGGTCAAAAAGGACCATGCGCTTACCACCGCAAATTCTCTCATCGGCGAGCGCTGGTCCGACGATAAATCCGGTTTGCGCAAACCCGAGCTCGCAAAAGCGATGGAACAGGCGTTCTCGGACAATCCGAGCGAGGCCGCAGGACTGACGCCAGACAGTGCCGCGAAAACATCTCGCTGGTTGCCAGACGGCATGTCTTTTGGCGACGCAACAGACGCAGTTCAGGACGATGCCGCGTCAAACGAAGCGGATGAGACCGCAGAGCTGCCCGACTACCTGAAATCAGAAGCGGCCTAAAACCCGCACCCTATCGAGCGCAGCTGGATCGTCCGCGGCCACAACACAGGTCGTGGACGGTCCTTTCTCCATGCCGGATGAACAAGAACGGGATGGTCCCGATCGCACCGGTAAGGAGAAACCCGATGACCAACGATATCATCCTCGAAGAAGCCCCGGTCCTCAGCCGTGCGGAAACCGCCAAGATCATTGCCGATCAAAATGACCGCTTTCGCCGCGCTGCCTTTGGCATCGCCGAGCAAGCACCCATTCCATCTGGCCAGGTCATGATGACAGCTGGTGTGTCCGATCGCGACGAGAGCTTTCGCGCGGCACTCATTCATGCCGTTGTCGCCTATGATGATTTCAACACCGATTGCGATCCGCATGGCTGGCACGAAATGGGCGTGATGGAGATCGAAGGCGAAACCGTTTGGTTCAAAATCGACCTCTACGATGAGAACTATGAGTACGGCTCATCAGATCCAACGGAGCTGCGCTTCACACGCCGTGTTCTGACGCTGCTCTTACCCTCAGAATACTAATCCACTCCCCCAAACCGAGTTGAGCCAACACGCAGCGATCCCCTGCGCGCGTTTTGGCGTCAGGAGAATTTCCATGGAAGAACAATTCACCCTCACAGCATCTGTCGCCCCCGATGCGATGTCCAAAGTCACCCGTCTTTTCAATGCAAGCCTCGATGATATCGTCACCGAACTGCTTCAGAATGCCCGCCGATCTGGAGCTACCAAAGTGTGGTTCCAGCAATATGAGCACTCAGAACTTGGCGAAGTCATTGCCGTCTCTGATAATGGACCTGGTCTTGAAGATCCCGCCAGTCTCTTCCAACTCGGACGAAGCGGTTGGGACGCAGACACTTGTTCCGCTGAAGATGCCGCAGGTATGGGCTTCTTTTCCCTGGCCGGCCGCAGAACCCGCATCATTGCCGAAAACCCCAAAGGTGATGGATCAAACTGGGTGCTCGATGTCTCGCCCAAAGCCTTTAGCGGCGAAGAACCCATCGAGGGCATCGAAGAGCTCGATGAGCAAACCGGAACGACCATTCTCTTTGCAGCCAAACCTGGCGAAAACATTGTGCCCGCTGCCAACGCAGCGGCCAAATATTGCTCCATTCCTGTTTATGTTCAATGCGAGGAAGTGGAGCGGAAAGACTATCTAAACGGTGCGGTCCATATTGAGACATGGAAAGGTATTCGTATCGGCGTCTTTCCTGGAACCAGCTTTCGTGGACATGTGCATCACAACACGAATTTCCATGGGCTGACCCTGAATATTCCCCTCCCCAGCCTCTCACAATCCTATCATGATCAACTCCACATCCGTCTTGATGTTGAAGCTTGCCGCGACCTGAAGCTCGTTTTGCCCGCGCGAAAGGAAGTGGTGCAGGATGCCTTCTACGACACTCTGCGTGACGAGATCGAGCGAACCTTGTTTAAAGTTGTCGCTAAGGCTGCGACCCATTCCTTGTCTTTCAAGGATCATCAGCGCGCAGCGGCTCTGGGCATCAAACTTTCATCAGCTGTGAAGCAGCTGCGACCCTTCTCACCAAGCCATGCTGACCGCGACTCGAACGACTGGCCTGCACCGATAGAGGTAAAGAACGAGTGCTTTCTCTTCTCAGGGGCCGACGAAGCGGTGGAAGAACAGAATTTTGCTTGGGCTGTTTCCAAGGATGCATCTGATCTGGCGGTTTACGAACCAAACTCTGCCTTCGCAGGATACGATTGGTATGATGCGATCGCGAAAATCGAAGTCACTGGCTACCGCTGGGGAGATGGTGAAACCTCGTCAGAGTGCGATATTGAGGATGTACCCGTCATCAAGGATCGTCCGGATCGTCTTTGGATCATCGGAACGTGCCATCAAGGGGAAAGCGCAACTCCCTGGTCACTCTCGACCGACTTCATCCTCTTTGCGCCAGCTGATGCGCATATCGATGAGGCCGCTCCTTGCCTCACGAAGTCGGCCAAATTGACCGTTGATGATCTGGTCGACTTCATGGAACGCGCCCTTTTCTCTCCCTCCACCGATTGCGATGCAGACTCCTACGACCGGCAGCGGCAATGGTTCACAGATGAGGCCGAAGACACCGCAATTGCCTATCTACAGACCCCATCTGACGTGCACAGAAATCAGGTCGAACGCGTGATCAGACGCGAACTCTATTGGATCCTTCGCCCAACCTCAGAGATTTCGATCTCTATTCGCGGAAGCAGCGTCGATATTGACGGTCTCGACACAGCCTTTCAAACGAAGGCCGCCTAAACCCGATCAATTCGATACCGCTGGGTCGTTCCTGACAACAGGAGCGGCCCTTGCCTGCTGCCGCGTTTTCAAGGCCCGGATGGACCGGCCCGCGCGCAACAGGAGAAAACCCATGCCAAAATCCATCAACTACAAAGTCACGCTTCATCCCGCGCATCGCGAAGGCGGGTTCGTCACAACGACCGTCGATATCTTCGGCGGCACCTATCCCGAAAAAGAAATCACAGCAGCGGGCATGCCCGATCTGGTGGCCCAGATTACCGATTTCGCCAACGATCACGGCGAAGGATGCAACGCCTATGTCAAATGTCTCGCCCCGCGCAAGCCGCCCGGGTTCAAGGCAGCAACCTCCGACCTCTACTTCAATCTAAAGGAAAAGCCGATCGGCACAGCTGCCTGCGGCTAATTCGACCCAATGCCAAATTTAGCCCGTCAGCGCCGCTGGCGGGTTCTTTCATTTCAGAGAGGGAAAACCCATGGAAGCCCCAGTTTACGAAGAGACCATTTGCGGTCACACCATCAAGATTTATCCAGACACCGATCCAGAAAACCCGCGCGATTGGGACAATCTTGGCACGATGATTTGCGGACACTCCCGTTATCAACTTGGCGATAAGCACAACTTCGATGGAGGACGCGCATTCCTGCTTGATCTTCTGAACATGTCTGAAGATGTTCCGCTCGGCGTTGATGATCTGCTTCCGCGTGCAGAGCGGAAGGCTGTCATTCTACCAGTCTACCTTTACGACCATTCCGGACTTGCGATGAACACAACGGGGTTTCACTGTCCCTGGGACAGCGGTCAGGTCGGATTCATCTACATGACGTTGGACGACATCCGCACGGAATACTCAGTCCAGCGAGTTTCAGCAAAGCGTCGCGAAGCCGTCGTTGATCATCTACGCAACGAAGTCCAGACCTTCAGCGACTATGTCTCAGGCGCCGTTTATGGCTACGTCGTGGAAGACGAAAATGGCAATCAGATCGATAGCTGCTGGGGCTTCATAGGTGACTATGATGGATACTGCCTGACAGAAGCGCGGTCTGCGGCAGCCCAATAGGGCATTCGTCTGTTTTCGGGCAAAGTGATCAGCTGACATTTCCAAAGTTTGGGCTAGGGACTCGCGCAAAAATACCAACTTAGTTTCCCAATGAGATTTTTAAGTTATCGCCTTGACGGAGCGTTTCTTCCTGAAAGTCAATGCCGCGCTCTTGCAATGCCTCAAATACGGTCTTTGGAGGGATCGCGGAAAGTTGGTCAGATATTTTCATGGAACTTCCATCCCGTAAGTCAATGAAATACTCGTTCTTAGGTCTGACCTTCGAATTCTTCCGAATGATAAAAAGCCGCCTGGTACCGCGGATGTCGTCCAGATTAAGTTCAAATGGCTTCATGATGTGATCGACCGGAGAAGCCCAGATAAGCTTGTTCTCGGTAATCTCTACACGCCAGGATCTTCCATCTTTCAACACATCACGTGCTTCCTTAACTATCTTGAAAAATATAACCAGACCTATTGCAGCGGACCCAAGCGCTGCGGTCGAGACAATGATCGGAAGATCGTCGACCAATGCTAAAATCGATCCAAAGGCTACAGCAACGACCAATGCAATAGACGCGGAAAACATCTTGCCTCTAGCGATCGATTGAGCTGTCCTTTCAAAAACGATTGGTTTTTCTTGCTTCAATATAACTCTCACTTTTGTCAAATTTGCATCAAAAGGAAACTGATTGTTGTAAACAACTTACGAACAGGGTGGATCCAATTCATAAAGGCGCATTGATCCAACTTAGTGGACGCCGAGCGGAATGTGGGACGTCGGCTGTAGGCACTCCATATCGAAAAGCGAACGTCGCATGACCATCCTCTCCTGCAATCGCAGTGAGTGTTTCTCTCCAGCCTCGATTTGTGCCTAAATGTCTATCGCGATCCACGAGTTCGGGCAGTTGGTTCATCGGATGCGCTGCCAGGTCGTGTTTCGTGAGAGCAAGATGTATCCTTTGCCATAATCGGCCTGCTGCCAATTGTCCGGATCGGCTGTATAGATCATCGACCATGATGAGGCCAAAACCTCCCGCATATTCCAGTTGGCGTTTGGTGGAAGCGAACCAGTAGTTGCCCGAGGTTTCAACGTCCGCTTCCGGCAATATTTGACCCATTATAGAGATGAAAGGTGACAAACCGGCGGTGGGAACAGAAACGCCGTCTCGATATCTTGCAACCTTGCGCGCTGTGCCTCTGAACCAAAGATGGCCGTCATGGCTCATTTCCTTGTCCGCATTGATGGCATCGGTTCCGCGTAATGTGGCTTCAGCAAATGAACCACCACGCTTTGTGTCTCTGTCAAAGAAGACCACTCTTGCGCCTGATATTTCACCCATTTCTGTAGTAACCAAGCTCAGGATATCTTTTGAAATTGCCTTGGTTTCGTATTTGCCACGATTTGTCCGCCGTTTTGAGATTGATGCAGCAAGCGGGTGAAGCTTCGGTGCCTGTTTGTCAATCTTAAGCGTTATTGTGCCGAATCCATTTAACCCCTCCCTAATCACGGGCTCTTCGGTCGCGAATCCAAACCCTGGTGCCGCGATTTCGGCGTTTGCGATTGCACACCCTAGGCCGATCCACATTTCTCGACGATAAGGGTCAAACGCTCCAAGGTGTCTTGTGGTATCCGCATGAAGTACAAAACTCCCGTCATCGATAGAGATTTGCCAGGGCTGTGTATTATGAGGGTTGGACGCTAAAATAGCGGTGATCAGCCCCACCTGAGTGGTCCGTTTTGATTGTTAGTGCATGACCGGTCTCGGGTCCATCGGGATGATGGTTTCCGGGGCGGGAGGGCGATAGCCCAAGGCACTATGTGGTCGTTTGGTATTGTAGTGTTTCCTCCATTGTTCGATCAGGATTTCCGCTTCCCGAAGGCTGTAGAAGACTTCTCCGTTGAGCAGTTCATCGCGGAACCTGGCATTGAGGCTTTCGCAGTAGCCGTTCTCCCAAGGTGACCCGGGCGCGATGTAGGCGGTCTTGGCGCCGACGGCCCTGATCCAATCTTGAACGGCCTGAGCCACGAACTCCGGGCCGTTGTCAGACCGGATGTAATCCGGCACACCCCGCATGATGAACAGGTCGCTCAAGGCATCGATCACGTCACCCGAGTTCAGCTTGCGCTTCACCTTGATCGCCAAGCATTCCCGACTGTGCTCGTCCAAGATGTTGAGCGTCCGGAAGACCTTTCCGTCCTCCGTCCGGCAGTGGACAAAGTCATAGCTCCAGACGTGGTTGCGATACTCAGGGCGCAGCCGGACACAGGATCCGTCATAAAGCCAGAGCCGTCCCTTCTTCGGTTGCTTCATTGGCACTTTCAGCCCCTCTCGTCGCCATAGGCGCTCGACCCGCTTGTCGTTCACCTCCCAGCCCGCATCTCTCAGCAAAGCCGCGATCCGACGATAGCCGTAACGGCCATACTGCCGCGCCAGTTCGACCATGTCCGCGACCAGACGCTCCTCATCGGCACGGCCATGCGGCACCTTCCTCTGCGTGGATCGGTGCTGACCCAAGACACGGCAGGCGCGTCTCTCGGACAGATGGAACCGGGTGCGAACGTGATCGATGCAGGCACGGCGGCGAGCGGGGCTCAAAAGTTTCCCTTTGCCGCCTCCGCCAGGATCAGCTTGTCCAAAGTCAGATCCGAGACGGCTTTTCTCAACCGTTCGTTCTCTTTCTGGAGGCGCTTCAGTTCCCTGAGTTGGTCGGTTCCCATACCGCCGTATTTCTTGCGCCAGCGATAATAGGTCTGCTCAGTAATGCGAACCTCGCGGATCGCATCCGCCCGCGCCATGCCTTGCCCGACAAGCACTTCAACCTGCCGCAGCTTCGTGACAATCTCTTCCGGCTTGTGTCTCTTCGTAGCCATTCTGATCCTCCGTTTTCCTAAACATAACGGCGGACCACTTCAGTGGGGGAGGATCAGTTTCCGGTTTCGAGGATGTGGCAGCGGTGAGTCAGCCTATCGAGGAGCGCGGTTGTCATCTTTGCATCCCCGAAGACCTGCGCCCATTCTGAGAAGCTGAGGTTTGTGGTGATGATGACGCTGGTGCGCTCGTAGAGCTTGCTGAGCAGATGGAAGAGCAGCGCCCCGCCAGATGAACTGAACGGCAGGTAGCCGAGTTCGTCCAAGATGACCAAGTCGACCTTCGTCAGCATCTCAGCCAGTTTCCCTGCCTTACCAAGCGCCTTCTCCTGCTCCAGCGCGTTGACCAATTCCACGGTCGAGAAGAAGCGCACCTTACGCCGGTGATGTTCGATGGCTTGGACGCCGATTGCTGTGGCTGTGTGGCTCTTGCCCGTTCCGGGACCGCCGATCAAAACGACATTCTCGGCCGCTTCGATAAACTCGCATCGGTGTAGCTGCCGCACTGTCGCTTCGTTGATCTCACTCGATGCAAAGTCGAAGCCCGTCAGATCCTTGTATGCGGGGAAGCGGGCGACCTTCGTGTGGTAGGCGATGGACCGTACCTCGCGTTCGGCGATCTCGGCCTTGAGCAGCTGTGACAGCATTGGTGTGGCAGCTTCGAACGCTGGCGCGCCCTGGGCGACCAAGTCTTCAATCGCATTTGCCATGCCATAGAGCTTAAGACTGCGCAGCATGATGACGATAGAGGCTCCTGCTGGGTCATGACGCATGGCGCTTCTCCTCAGTCTGTCGCAACCCGTCATAGCGACCGACGTTGGCCACTGGCGTTGTCTGCAATGCCAGTGCGTCCGGCGGATCGACCTCGGGGTGATCTGTCGGTCTGCGGTCGATCAATCGATGCAACAGGTTCAGGATGTGCGTCTTGGTGGGGACGCCTGCTTCAAGTGCCAGCTCCACTGCACACAAAACGTCCTCTTCGTTGTGCTGAAGGACCAAAGACAGAATGTCGACCATCTCTCGGTCACCGCCTTCTTTACGCAGCATGTGATCCTGCAATTGACGGAAGGCATCCGGCATCTCCGTGAACGGCGCACCATTCCGAAGTGCGCCCGGTTTGCGTTGGATAACAGCGAGATAGTGGCGCCAGTCATAGATGACCTTGCCGGGCTTGCGATGAGACCGCTCGATGATCCGCGCATGCTTGCAAACCGTTTGCCCTTCAGCGACCACGATCAGCCGTTCGGGATAGACATGCAAACTGACACGGCGGTTCGCAAAGCTGGCGGGAACGCTGTAGCGATTGCGTTCGAAAGTGATCAGGCATGTGGGTGACACACGCTTACTGTGTTCGATAAAGCCATCGAATGCCGGCGGCAGTGCCATCAGCGTAGGCTTCTCGGCCTCCCACACGTCAGCGATGGACCCCGGCAAAGCCTTGTGCGGCGTCTCTGTCCAAAGGGCGATACAGCGATCTTCAAGCCATTGGTTCAGCTCTGCCAGATCGGCGCAGACCGGCATGACCTGCCACATGCGGTTGCGCGCATCCTGCACGTTCTTCTCAACCTGGCCTTTCTCCCAACCGGCCGCCGGATTGCAGAACTCGGGCTCAAACACGTAGTGGCTGGCCATAGCCTTGAAGCGTGCATTGACGTCCCGCTGCTTGCCTTTGCCCACACGATCAACGGCGGTCTTCATATTGTCATAGATCCCGCGACCAGGCACACCGCCGAACACGCGGAATGCATGCCAGTGGGCGTCAAACAGCATCTCGTGCGTTTGCAGCGGGTAGGCCCGCACCAAGAAAGCGCGGCTGTGCGATAGCTTGATATGAGCGACCTGAAGTTTGACGCGCTCACCGCCGATGTTGGCCCAGTCCTCGCTCCAATCGAATTGGAAGGCTTCGCCGGGCGCGAACACCAAAGGCACGTAGGTGCCGCGCCCCGTCGTCTGTTCCGCTCGATGCCGATCTTCACGCCATGCCCGGGCGAAAGCTGCCACGCGTTCATAGGAACCATTATATCCCAGCTTCACAAGATCAGCATGCATTTGCTTCACTGTCCGCCGCTCTTTGCGTGACTTCCGCGTCTGGATTAAAAGCCAGGCTGACAGCCGATCCGCGTAGGGGTCCAGCTTGCTTGGACGCTTGGGCGTCTTGAACTGCGGTTCCACCGCACCTTCACGCAGATACTTCTTGATCGTGTTCCGAGACAAACCCGTCCGCCGGGCAATCTCCCTGATTGGCATTTTGTCACGCAATGCCCAGCGTCGAATGACACTCAAAAATCCCATGTCGATCACTCCTAATCCCCCCAACCAAAACCGTCGGGGAAGTGTGTTCACATGGGTCAATTCTCAGTGACAATTTATAGGGCTACCGGGTCAGTTCTCAGTGACAATCAACAGCATAGCTCTGTTTGGCATCGCGGCCCTGTGGTCTAGTGGTTTTGCGTTCGCCGCTGCGTCCGAGACCTCTCAATCCTACGGGCTCACGGGGTTCATCGCCTCTACGGCGCTGGCCATCCTCGCGTTCAAGGGGTTCACCACGATCACCAACAGCGGGGCCGAGATCACTGAACCAAATCGCAATGTTGGCCGAGCGATCATGTTCTCGATCGGAATCTGCGTCGTCGTCTACCTGTTGGTCGCCTACGGGGTCGGTTCGAGTCTCACGATCGAGGAGATCATCTCAGCGCGTGACTATTCGCTGGCACAGGCGGCGCAGCCCGCCCTTGGACAAACCGGCTTCATACTCACGGTGATCCTGGCCGCTGTCGCAACGGCGTCCGGCGTTCTGGCCAGCGTCTTCGCGGTGTCGCGTATGCTGGCGATGCTGACCGACATGGAAATGATCCCGCACAGCCACTTCGGTATGCCAGGTCCCATCCAACGCCACACCCTGGTCTATACTGTCGTCATCGCAGCGACGTTGGCCGTGCTCTTTGATTTAGGCCGGATCGCATCCCTCGGTGCCTTCTTTTACCTCGTCATGGACATGATCATACATTGGGGCGTGTTCCACTATCGTCGAGCAGACGTCGGCGCCTCAGGTATCGTGCTTTTGACTGCCCTGGCGCTCGATGTAGTTGTACTGGCAGCTTTCACCGTGATGAAGCTTCAAAGCGACCCGATGATCGTTCTGTATGCGGCTGTCGGAATGATCGCTGTCTTCGCTTTCGAGCGCGTTTACTTGTCGCGATGGTTGGCACCTCAGGCCGCGCATTCCCACGGTGAATAGCCAGCCATCATTTAGCCCTGAAGGAATGCGATGCCTTGTGCACCGATTGCGATCAATCCGACCGACAGGGCAAACGCAAACAAGGCGAGCAGCATCAAGCCCGCTTTTATTGGCAAGCGACGAACGGTCGGTCCAAGAAATTCCGACTGCCCGAAAGCTGAAACATATAGCGGCAGCGCGCTGATCATTGTCGCATAAAGATAAACTCCGGAGATGTTCTCAAAAAACGCCGAACGCGCAAGGGTTGGGGCAACGACCGACAACGCGGTTGCACGACTGCCCCCGAATGACTCGAACCAGTCGGCAGACAAAACGTAGATCAGTGCGTGGAGGCTTGGAAAGAGAATGGCTCTGAGCAAGATATCCACCAGCACGAAAAACGCCGTATCTCGGCGGGCGACCTTTGGTTTCTGTATCACCGCGAAAAGAAAAAAACTGACATAGTTTATGGCAAAAACTACGGGCAGACCGTTGGTCGTAACTTGCCTCAGAAAGCGGGCCAGCGATGGCCCGCCGGCGGCAAGAGCCGCTGCAAAGCCCGGCGAAAGCAAGATATAAAGGCAGAGGACCGCCAGTAACGCTGCGAGGCTGAATGCCAAGACAATGCTCACAAATTGAACACCGGGCATGTCGACGGAGAAAAACCTCTGCATGTTAGAACGTTGGCACATATACGGCTTGAGATCGAGGATGTTGAACCTGCGTTTGGGAACCAAGCATTCGCTCCAGGTCTTTGGGACGAATGAAATTTAAGTTTCGAAATCTCCTGAACCGCGTTCCATGTCTCGACTGCAGGCCGAGCGACATAACAAATGGTAGGTTACTGCCGGACCTAGTTGCGGAAATGTTGATAGCATTGGAAAGTAGCTTTTCTGCATGTCTTACGCTGGCGGTAATTTTCAGAACGGAATATTCCTATCCGAGTGGGCGGACTCCTTTCAGGGTCTATTGCAATCTGCGCGGAGATCGCGGCCATCGTGCCGCTTCCATGCAAAAGCCCATCATGGCTGCCGACCCAGATGCAAAAGTTTCGTGCGATCTGACTGCACCTATCGTCGGCGTCGACAGCACTCTGGATGAAACTGCATTGGCGGTAGCGATCAGCGACGCGGGCTACAGGTCTGAGAAGCTGGCTGAAGTTCGGTAGCACAAGACGCGTCAGCATCGCTCCGCTGACCGGAGGGGAATATTGGCTCTTTATATGTTTCTGATATGCAACATTTTCTGACGGCAGCGGCCGAATCTCGCCTTTTTCACAAAAAAGCGACAAACCTTCCTGCGCAGGACGGATTGACTGGATTGCTTCGGTATCCGATATCTAGAGCATGAGCTTTCGAGTTTTCATATCATGCTGGTTCAAGACGTTTACGTGCATTGCGTTTGCGTTAGCCTTGGTATTTTCACCACCTTCTGCCGCTCACGCGGCGTCCGGCATGCATGACGGACATCAAGCCAAGTCTATTGTTGTCGTTGGTGCCGCCATGACTCATGACACCGGAAGCGATGCGCATCACGCGCATGAGAAGCTTAGGGTCGCAAGCGACATCGCAGCGTCCGACAAGGATGGCAAAGAGCAACAATCCCAAGAGTGTTGCAACGGTATCTGTATTTCTGTCGTCTTCCTCGAAGACACCAAGATCGAAGCAGAGCCGGTTGGTACAAGTGAATATGTCATTCTCGACGGTCAAACGTATTCGGTGGAAACAGCAGGGTTCCTGCGGCCCCCTCGATTCCTGATCTGAACCGACGCCCAAAACGGGTGTGAGCCTTGCGCAGAGTCTGCGTGAGACAACGTTCACCAATCAGGTTACTTTCATGAAAATTCATCTACTTATGGGGGCTTCGGCCCTCGGGCTTGGCGCATGCGCCTATGAGCCCACCCCGTTGCCGTCCGTCGCGACCCAACAGGCCGTCGTCAACACGGCAGTTTCATCGCCGATCAGCTATCAGGACCCCTTGGCGGGCTACACCTATCGCGGCCCTACAGGTCCCCGCGACTGGCGTTCCGTCAATCAAGAACAGACGGAGGGCAACTGATGCGGGTATCGAAGTTTCCGCTGGTTTTCGGCTTTCCGCTAATCCTGGGTGCCTGTGCTACCGCTGTGCCGGGCATCTACACGGAACCAAAAGCTGGCTTCGCCAATATTTCCAGCCAGGTCACACCAGCCCTCGGCAAACGGACAGCCTTCGCCGAAACCCAGGCCGAAAACGAGGCCTTGAAGAAGCAGGTGCACGCAATGGTGCACCGCAAGACCATTTCGGCGGACACCGCCGTTCAGGTCGCGCTTCTGAACAACAAAGGGTTGCAGGCGTCCTATGCAAACGTCGGCCTGTCTGCCGCAGAGGCCTGGCAGCAATCGATGCCGGAAAACCCAATCGTGTCGATTGGTATACTGGGCATCGGTGCGCCCGAACTGGGTGCCTACAGGGCGATCGAGGGACTGATCCGGTCGAACGTGCTCGATGCCACCACTCGCAAGCAGCGTACGGCCATTGCAGACGCAAACTTCCGGCAGGCTCAACTGAGCGCCGTGAACGACACACTCGCACTGGCCAATCAGACGCGGAAGGCATGGGTCGATGCCGTAGCCGCCTTCGAGGCTGTGAGTTATCTCCGCCGTGCGAAAGCGACGTCTGACGCCGGATCGGAATTAGCGATGAGACTGGGCGAGACCGGCGCGCTTAACACAGCCGGGCAGGCCCGTGAACAGGCATTCAATGCCGAACTCGCCGGACAACTTGCCCAGGCACGCTTGAATGCTACCCGGTCCAAAGAGCAGCTGACCAGGCTCATGGGGCTGTGGGGCACCGAAGTCGACTATTATGTGCCCGATGCTCTTCCTGCGCTGCCGCGTTCCGTCGGCCGTGTGACTGACATCGAAGCGAAAGCATTGCGAAATCGGGTTGATCTGCGCGTTGCCAAACTTGGCCTGGAAGCACAGGCCAAGGCGTTTGGTCTGACTGATCAGACTCGCATTATCAGCGATCTCGAATTCATTGCCGGGTTCGAAGCGGAGCGGGAAATTGAGGACGGAGAAACGGAGACCGTGACCACCCCTCAGGTGGAGGTGGAGTTCGCAATCCCGATCTACGACACCGGGAAGGCACGGATGCGCAAGGCGGAATTGTCGTACCTGCAAGCAGCCAACGTGCTGGCAGAAAGAGCCGTCAACGTCCGGTCCGAAGCGCGTGGTGCTGAAGCCTCCTATCACGCCGCGTATAAGATCGCCCGCCACTATCGCGACGTTCTGGTGCCGCTACGCACGACCGTCGAAGAAGAGGGGCTGCTGTCTTATAACGGCATGATCACCAACACTTTCGAGCTGCTGACAGACGTGCGCGAGAAACTGGGCGCATCACTGGAAGCGGCAAACGCAAAACGCGAATTCTACATGGCACAGGCTGATCTGACCGCTGCGATCTATGGCGGCGGCGAAGGCGGTGGCGGTGCTGGTGGAGAAGGCGCGACACTTGCCGCCGGTGGCGGCGCAGGACACTGAAAGGAACTGACATGCTAAATAGACGTCAATTACTCGGAGCCGGCGCGGCAGGTGCAACGCTGGTCTCTTCGAAAGCCTGGGGTCAAACCCTGAACATGGGCCTGCCCGAAGCTGCCCAAATGGATAGCGCAGCAACGGCGATCACGGCGCGTCCTAGTACCGGGCCGGACTACACACCTGTGGTCACATTGAACGGGTGGACCCTGCCGCACCGGATGAACAACGGGGTGAAAGAATTTCACCTCGTGGCCGAACCGGTAGAACGCGAGCTTGCCGACGGCATGATCGCGCATTTGTGGGGCTACAACGGCCAATCCACCGGCCCGACGATCGAAGCAGTCGAAGGCGACCGGGTGCGCATCTACGTCACCAATAAGCTGCCGGAAGGCACAACGGTGCACTGGCACGGGCTCATTCTTCCTTCAGGCATGGATGGGGTCTCCGGATTGAGCCATCCAAGCATCCCGCCGGGCAAAACCTTCGTCTACGAATTCGACTTGGTGAAGTCCGGAACGTTCATGTACCACCCCCACGGCGATGAAATGACCCAGATGGCGATGGGGATGATGGGCATGTTCGTGGTCCACCCCAAGGATCCCACATTCATGCCGGTGGATCGTGATTTCCTGATCATGCTGAATGCTTTCGACATCGATCCGGGTACCTATGTACCCCGCATCATGACGATGACGGATTTCAACCTTTGGACCTGGAACAGCCGGATCTTCCCCGACATCGATCCGCTGGTCGTGAACAAGGGCGACCGGGTGCGAGTACGGGTTGGGAACCTTACGATGACGAACCACCCGATCCATATGCACGGCTATGACTTCAAGGTCACCTGCACGGATGGCGGCTGGGTGCCGCCTGAAGCACAGTGGCCGGAGGTCAGCATCGACATTCCCGTAGGTGCGATGCGCGCCTACGAATTCGTCGCCGATCATCTGGGAGATTGGGCGATCCATTGCCACAAATCGCACCATACGATGAACGCCATGGGCCATGACGTGCCGACGTTCATCGGGGTGAACAAGAAGCCGCTGACCCAGAAGATCCGTCAATTCCAGCCGGAATACATGCCGATGGGCATGTCCGGCATGGGGGACATGGCAAAAATGGAAATGCCGCTACCCGACAATACCATCCCGATGATGACGGGTTGGGGCCCGTACGGACCCATCGAGATGGGCGGCATGTTTTCGGTCGTGAAGGTGCGGGACGGCATCGACGCGGACGATTACTCCGATCCCGGCTGGTACGAGAACCCTCCGGGCGAGATGGCCTACGAATGGACTGGCGAATTACCCGACTTTGCCTCCAACAACAGCCCCAAAACCATTCTCACACCGAAACCAACCTCGAAGGGCTGAGCGGCCCTTCGTCATCTCCAACCGAACCAACCTACAGGACAATAAAATGAGAAATCTTCTTTTGACGACAAGCTTCGCGATCGCGCTATCAGCACCGGCCTTTGCTGCAGGTACACACGACGGCGGACATGGGGAGACCAAGCCAGCCGCAATGATGGTCGGCATGCCGGGTGACGCCGCCAAGGTTGACCGCACAATCGACGTCACTTTGCTCGAAAACGATGAGGGCCAGATGCTGATCGAGAGTGAGCCGATGGATATCAAGGAGGGCGAAACCATCCGCTTCAACATCACCAACAAGGGTGAGCTGGAGCATGAATTCGTCCTCGACACGGTAGAGCGTAATGCCGAGCACAAGATCGAAATGGCCAAGATGGACATGGAACATGACGATCCGAACCGTATCCGTCTCGATGCGGGCGCCTCGGGCGAAGTTGTCTGGACTTTCGCAAATTCTGGCACATTCGAAGCAGCGTGCCTGATCCCGGGCCACTACGAATCGGGAATGCACCGTGAGGTCGCAGTCGGTGACCAGATGGCTCAGGCTGACGTGGAATACACAAGCGGCACCATCAAGAAAATCGACGCAAAGGCCGGCAAGGTCACAATTATCCACGGCCCTCTCGTCAACCTGGATATGCCGGCAATGACCATGGTGTTCCGCGCCGACGAGGCGATGGTGGCCAAGATGGCGGAAGGTCAGGACATCGAGTTCGTTGCCGACCGGGTCAAGGGTAAACTGACCGTCACGCAGATGAAGTAACTACTAACAATGGGGCCGGGGGTAAACACTCCGGCCCCATCGCCTTAATCGCTTAGCCCAAGCAAGCAAGAAGATCCCATAAAATCAAGCGCTACGGAGGTAGCCGAGCATGAAGAATTTCCTGAGAACCTGCACCATCGCCCTTGCGCTTGTCCTTCCGGCTTTTTCAGTGGGCGCTTCCAGTGGCAAGGGCCAGCAGCCTCACGCGCGAGCCTTCGAAGTGCCTGGCCATGATCCGATCGGGAAACCCGGTGATGGCTCCTCGATCGACAGGACGATTGAAATATCCATACGGGAGACGGAAAGCGGCTACATGCTTTTCGAGCCGGACGCGATCCAGATTGAAAGCGGCTCGGTTGTCCAGTTTTCAATCAGAAATACCGGCGCATTGGATCACGAGTTCTTTCTCGGTTCCTTTGACGAGGTCGCAAAACATCAGCAATGGATGCGCGAACATCCCGATATGCAGCATGACAGCGCCAACTCGGTTTCGATCCCTAGTGGGCAAAATGCCGAGTTGATCTGGGATTTCTCCGATATGACCAACCTGGAGTTCGTATGCTTGATTCCCGGCCACCGGGAAGCGGGCATGTGGGGCGTCATCATCGTGCACGATCACCTTGCGCCGAAGTCCAAGGATTAGACATTTTCAATGTCACTCTTGGATAGGTATCACCTGCTTGTACACGACGTAGCTGCCGCCCTTGGGTACGACTACAGCGATGCCACGCCGGACTGGGTTCATCCGTTCATTCATCTCATACTGGTCTTGGCCCCCGCGCTGCTGATCAGTGTTGGCTCATATCTTGCTATTCGCGGCATTCTGAAGCTTTGGAAGTACCGCAGCACGCCTGCGATCCACCCAGAGCCCATACGAGGGCTCGAAGGAAGTCTTTTCAGCACCGTCTTGCGCTATTCAAGAAGGCAGCAAGCGTTGATGATCGTGGTTAGCCTCATCGCGATGCCTATACTCTATCTGACTTTGGAACTGCCAAAACAGATCGTAAACAACGCTCTGGATTCTGGCCGTTTCCCAGTTGCCGTTTTGGGACGAGACGTCGACCAGGTCGTTTTCCTCATGCTTCTTTGCGGTCTCTACCTTTTGGCTATTATCCTGAATGGGCTAAACAAATATAGCCTTAACGTCTTCAAAGGGTATGTCGCCGAGCGTTTTCTGCGGCGCTTCCGCCTGCTGGTCTATCGGCAATGGCGCAGCGATCCAGACTCCGGAAACCAAAGCGAGATCGTCCCTATTCTCGCACAGGAAGTCGAGCCCATCGGTGGCTTCGCGGCAGATGTCCTTACGCTGCCAATCCTGCAAGGCGGTACGCTTCTGACGATCCTGTTTTTCATGTTCGTTCAGGACCCTGTCTTGGGTGCCGCCGCACTGACGGTACTGCCAATTCAGCTCGTGCTGCTGCCCAAGCTGCAACGGCGGGTCAACGCGCTTTCACGCACCAGGATCAAGGAGGTCCGACAGCTTGGCAGGCAGCTCAGCGATCAATTGCGCGAACGGCAGGTCAATCCGGCCGGGCTGCTGCCAGTAAGCGCAAGTTTTAGAGAGCTTGAGCACGTGCGCAGGAAGATTTTCCGTCTGAAGTTCTTCATCAAGGCCCTCAACAATTTTCTGACCGCGCTGACGCCATTCCTGTTCTACTCTCTGGGTGGATATTTCGTCATCGAAGGGCGGATCACACTCGGCGCGCTGGTGGCCGTCCTGGCAGCGCACAAGGACTTCTCGGCACCGCTGAAGGAACTTTTCCGCTACTATCAGACCTTGGAAGACACCCGAATCCGGTATCACGAAATCACGGCTTTTTTTGCCGGGTCAGGCCACTCGTCCGAAGTGGCCCAGGCTGATGACAGTACGCTGGAAAAGGTCAGCCAATTCGAGCAATCGCCGCTCAGAAAAACGACTTTGCCTTTCGAGGGGCATGGAGACCTCGCTTCACAATGAAGGAGTTTGATAGCATGAAATGGGCAGCAATATTTTTTGCTCTGATCGCCGTTTCTGCGGCAGGATGGTACATCCTGCAGCCGACCCACTCCCAGACGAGTACTCAGACGGACGAAAGAATGGCACTTCCCGCAGGTGCGCTTGCAACTGTCAGGCTGCCCCCAAGTTTCACCGAGCAAGAGCAAATCGGCAAGCGTGCCTATGGTGCGGCCTGCGCGACCTGCCACGGCGTCAATGGGCAGGGTCAGGACGGCGTTGCTCCACCGCTGGTGCACAAGATTTATGAGCCGGGCCACCACGGTGACATGGCGTTTGTCCTCGCAGCACAGAATGGTGTTCGGGCGCACCATTGGAAGTTTGGCAACATGCCAGCTGTCGAGGGCGTAACACGAGCAGAAGTATTGAATATCGTGGCATATATACGGGCTCTTCAAAGGGAAAACGGAATTAACTGAGTGACCTGTCGACCTGAGGCAAAAGCATAACAGCCATCCAGTAGATAATAACTGTCATCAACGGGGAGAGAAACGAATGAAACCTAAATTTATCGCAACGCTAGCATTGGCATTGTCCGGAACAGGTGTTCTCGCCGATGGACATGCAACCGGCGACGCATCGGCCGGAGACAAGGTATTTAACAAGTGCAAGGCCTGCCACTCAATCGTCAGGACGGATGGTGACGTTATCCGAAAGGGTGGCGCGGTTGGGCCAAATCTTTATGGTGTGTACAACCGAACAGCAGGGACCGAAGAAATGTTTGGGAATAAATTTCGGGACTCTATTCGTGAAGCGGGCGAGAATGGCTTGGTCTGGAACGAGAGCGATTTCGTAGCCTATATTGCAGATCCGAAGAAGTTCCTCGCGACTTTTCTGAACGACAGCAAGGCGAAATCTGGCATGTCATTCAAATTGAAGAAAGAAACGGATGCCAAGGCAGTCTGGGCTTATCTCGTTTCGGTTGGACCGGAGGTTGAGGCCGATTAGATTTTTATTCGTTTGCACGGCTCTTTTTATGCTCGGTGCGCCCTTTGTAGCGGCTGAAGATGCCCCTCTGTTTCCAGTCAGACCACTGGTTGCACCGGTTGGGGATCACGCACGTGAACCCTCGCTTTCAACACTGCCCGATGGTCGGATCGTGATGAGTTGGACCGAAGGTAACAACGCCGTTCGGATGGCCCTGTTCGATGGCACCTATTGGACGGAGGCGCGTACAATTCATCAATCTGAGACACTGTTTGTGAACTGGGCCGACTTTCCGTCAGTCGTTGGGCTTAGCGATGGGACGCTTGCAGCGCATTGGTTGGAATTGAATGGGCCGGGCAGCTATCAATACGACGTAAAGATCGCTTTCTCCTTCGATGAGGGTTTGAACTGGACAACGCCAATCATACCCCACGATGACCGATCAAAGCGTGAACATGGTTTCGTGTCGCTAATCCCTGATGATAGCGCTGGTTTGACAGCTCTTTGGCTAGATGGTCGTGCATACGATAATCAAGCCGCAGACGACAGCTATGAGAATGCCATGCAGGTCCGCGCACGTCGCATTGCGCCGGACGGTTCAATGGGACCGGAAAGCCTGCTCGACCCACGCGCTTGTACGTGCTGTCAAACATCGGCCGTCCGCAAGGAAGCAGGTAACATCATAGCGGTTTACAGGGACCGAACAGCCGAAGAAATCCGCGATATTTCGGTTGTCAGGTTGGTCGAAGAAGAATGGACCGACCCCGAAACAATCTACGGCGACGGCTGGGAAATCGCAGGATGCCCTGTCAACGGACCTGCCATCGATGCGTTGGGAACGTACGCGGTAGTCGTGTGGTTCACCGGTGCCAATGGCGAGGCAAAGGCTCGAATTGCGTTTTCCAGGGATGGGGGCGCATCCTTTGAAGACCCGTTGCAACTCGATCTCGGCACACCCGCAGGTCGCGTAGATGTCTTGCAGATGGGTGACGGCAAAGCACTTGCTCTTTGGTTGGAGTATGCGAATGGCGGTGAAGCAATAGTCGTGTGTCAGGTGTCGCCGGAGAGCGGGTGTACTTCGCCACAAGCACTCCACATCAATCGTGGGCGAGAGTCGGTAGGATTTCCAAGGATTACGCGATCAGCAGCTGGCGTTGTCGTTGCGTGGACCGGGTCTGCACAGGGCAACTTGGCGGGGACAACCGTGGTTGGTGTCGAAGTAGCGATACCGTCTCCCGCAAGGTAATCTTCAGGACCAAAGCGACAAGTCGGTTCAAGGCTGTTCCATGGCGGTGAAAGTCAATATTCCGTCCTACTCTTAGAACCCCGCAAACGGATTATTCTAGCCTTGGAGGTTTATCGCTGCGCGAGGATCTCGTAGCCAAACAATCTGGTCACTAGAGCTTCGAAATCGTGAAATCTTTAGATCAAGAGCGCAACAATTGGACCGTCGAGGAATCGCTTCAAGATCGTCGGTAAACCATGGATAAAGATCCCGTCATTATTTACGGGACTGGTGTGATTGTTGTAGGTGCTTCAAGTTGTTGTGCGCCTTACTGTTTTCGAAAACATAGAGGTGGTCGCGGAAATTCGGACCAGTTGTTAAGGTGGATCGTATGACGAGAGAGACGATCCGAAATGGCAAAGAGAAAGACGCATACGCCTGAGTTCAAGGCGAAGGTTGCGCTTGAAGCGATCCGAGAAGAGATGACGCTGGCCGAGCTGTCGAAGAAGTATGGCGTGCATCCGAACCAGATCAGCACGTGGAAGCGGGCGGCGATCGAGAACATGGCCACGGCGTTCACCCGGCGAGGCGCTGATCCCGGGAAGGGGAAGGAGGCAGAGATCGAGAAGCTGCATTCGAAGATCGGGCAGCTGGTGGTGGAACGGGATTTTTTAGCGAATGCCTCGGTTCAACTGCTCGGGACGCGAGGCAAAAAATGGTGAGCAAGGATCATGAGCTGAGCCAGCGGCGGCAATGCAGGCTGCTGCAACTGTCGCGCTCGACGCTGTATTACCGGCCCAAGGGGGAGAGCGCTGAGAACCTGGCCTTCATGGAGATCATCGACAAGCAGTTCCTGGAGACCCCGTGGTATGGCTCTCGCCAGATGGCGCGGCACATGAAGCGGCAGGGTCACAAATGTGGCCGCCATCGTGTGCGGCGATTGATGCGCCTGATGCGGTTGGTGCCGATCTACCAGGAGCCCAACACCAGCAAGAAGCACCCGGCGCACAAGATCTATCCCTACCTGCTCAAGGGACTGGCGATCAACCGGCCCAACCAGGTCTGGTGCGCCGACATCACCTATATCCGGATGGAGCGGGGGTTCCTGTATCTGGTGGCGATCATGGACTGGTATAGCCGCAAGGTGCTGGCCTGGCGGCTGTCGAATACCTTGGAGGCAGACTTCTGTGTCGCGGCGCTGAAAGAGGCGCTGGCCAAATATGGCCCGCCGGAGATCTTCAACACCGATCAGGGATCGCAGTTCACCAGCAGCGACTGGACCGATGAGCTGAAGGAGGCCAAGGTGAAGATATCGATGGATGGCAAGGGCCGCTGGATCGACAATCGCATGATCGAGCGGTTGTGGCGGTCGTTGAAATACGAATGCGTCTACCTGCGCGCCTTCGAGACCGGGTCACAGGCCCGAGACGGTATTGGGAAATGGCTGGCCTATTACAACGCCGAGCGGCCCCACTCGACCCATGGCATATTGACCCCCGAAGAGGTCCATGTCAGCAAACCGGAACCCATGAAAATGGCAGCCTGATGTGAAACCCTGATCCACCTTAACTGGGCTGCATTCTGGTCGAAAAAGCAGGACCACCTCTCATGCTGCGAAGAGACAGCGAAGGTGGAGTTTGGACTTTGTGACATTTAGCCAGATTGAATGACCGCATTGGCAACTTGAGCTGCAACGCAGCGACAAACCTGCCGCATGCGCGAAGCCGTGCTGCGTCAGCGAAATATGAAAAACGAATGACGGCATTGTCCCGCGATGTGCACCTTTACCAAGCATAAGCGAAGGTCGGCATTAGCCGGAGAAGAAATAACATAAACTTCATTATGCGTCTTTATACTTGGTGTTGCGATAGTATAATATCGTATGTATGCTGGACTCCTCTCACGGAGGTTCCGCAGCATGCGCCATCTAATCAAGAAGCTCCTCCCCTCGGCCGCAGTCGCTTTGACTGTGACAGGTTTTGCGTTGCCGATACCCGCCCGCGCGCAGACATACCCGATCGATTGCGCGATCCTCCTGTGCCTGTCTGGCGGCTGGCCTGCTTCCGTCCCTTGCGCTCGGGCTCGCGCCGAATTCATTCGACGAATTACGCCTTGGCCGGTGGAACCGCCGCTTCAAATCTGGCGCTGTCCCATGGGCGCGTCCTATGAGAGCGATCGGCTATCAAACAACGCTGGCCGCATCTTTGAAGCCTTGTACCAGGTGGACAGCCGTCGACCGCTCCAATCCTTGCCAGTCGACGATCTCGTTCCCACCGACCAGGCACTCCGGTTCGTTCAGGATCGCGCGGACATCGATATCAGCGGACCTGAGTTCAACTTCGTGCGGTCCATCCGCGTCTTTGATGTTCGCTATGCACGGCAGCATGAATCCGGTCGTGACGGTGACTGCAACCGAAGCGCGACCGTGGTTCTCGGCACCTATGGGACTCAAGGCGATTTCTCATGGCAGCGATCTTCCATAACTGCCCTGCCCGAGGCGCATGTGGGACTTGAACGTTGGGGCCAGAATTGCCCGGGTATCTATCACCGATCTGTCTTCGTCGATTGGCGTGACTATGAGGGCAACTACGGCTTCGAACAGGTGAACTACTAGCGCTGACAAAGACAGCGGCGCTATCAAACTGCGGAAATTTGAGCGTGCTAAGTTACTCAAATACCAGCCGTTCGCTGCTGTCTGTGGTAAGGTCCGGAGGGCGGGACGAAGTGAGCGTTCGCATCTTAGTCGTGAAGGTCTGCTGTCATGTCGTCCACAATGAATATAGATTTTATTTATTGGCAACGAGGACCATCACTTGAACTTCAACGAGACCGACGAACGCAAACACTTGGCTATGATGCTTGGGCTCTTGTTGGAGCGTGCTTTTCCAGACTCATCGCAATTCGAGCACCAGTGCATGTCTGCGGGCGAAGCTTTGTCCCGATGCTTTCAGCACTTGGGAGCAGCAACCGACGACGGATGGTATATCCGGCTGAGCATGCCGAAGGACTGGATAACGAACAAGGCTCGTCTTGCAAAGATGACGGAGCTTCCTGCACTAGCTGACGTTCTTGAAGTCTTGCTTTCTTTTGAAGCGCAGTACGGCACCGTTCCTTTGGACTACAGAACCGGGCAAAGAGCTGATTTTGCTACAGATGTTTCGGCGCTTTTACGCCAGATGGGACTACTCGACCGCACTAGCAGACCAAATGAAGACTTTCTTCTGATGATGACGAACCATCACTTCATCAAACCCGTCTATGGCAATTGGGACGCCAAGATCGAGGTCTTGTTGAGAAATCTCGCAGTCAGAACCCTGGGCGGCGCCCCTGATGAATTTGCCGCCGTTGTTCAGCGCCGTTCCAAGCGTCCACTTACATGGGCAGCAGGTTACATGAATAGGCACTGGCGTTACGGCCATTGGTTATCGCAACAAGAAATCGTACGCTCGATTACCTACCATCATAGCGCTTTGCCAACTATTGTGACCAACACACTCGCCGAAGGCGGCAACACGGTCTTTGTGCCATCTGGTCACCTACAATAGGCAACAGGCAATCTCCATTTTTCCCCAAAGCAGCCGTTTGTACAATGTGCAGCATCTGTCAGTTTGGGCTCTCAACCGGCTTTCGCTGCCAGTTGTTCCAATGTCCGGTATGCTGGCAAGACCTTTTCGTGAAACGGGACCACCGCTTCCCAACCGACCCTATCCGCCGCAGCTTCTTCCGATCCGCGTCAATCCGTCGAAGTCGATTTCCAGTTTCTGTTCCGCAGTCAGATCCGGCCGGATTTCCGACACCGGCTGGGGCCCGTGGACGTCCCACATCACCGCATGCGAGCCTGCAGTCCAGCGATAAACCCAACCAACAATGCTGCACCCATCGGTCCCGATCAGATTGGCGATCGCGACGCCCTCACCTTTATCATCGTTCACTGTTTACTGACTTCCTGCACTGTGCGCTGAATTTGCGGCATGGTGTCTTAAGGCGCTCAATTGCGTCGCAGGCCGCACGTGGTGGATGTTCGCTAACTGCTCTTCCTTGCGGTAGCTGATCTCACGAGGGGACATCCAAAGCGGTACGCCCCAAAATTACATAGTTCTCAAATCTTGTGGTCGGGCTCCGTGGCGGCTTCGACAATCGACAGGACTTCATCTTTGTCAAAACCAATGACCCTCGCCAGAACTGTAAACTCCACGACGTCGATACGACGCTCGCCACTTTCGAGACGTGCCACAAATGACTGGTGGCGTTTGAGCTTCGCCGCCAACTGCTGCTGGCTGAGACCCGCATTTTGACGTGCATCAACCAACGCACGGACGAGCGCCAACTGGCCATTTGTTCTGATTGTCTTTGCCACGCGTCACATACCTTTTGTGACGTCGCTAGCGGATGAAATCTGTTATCTAAAAAGTAGATATTTGAGGGTGTTATCGGCGTCTGGTTTCCAAGGGATGCTAGCCTGGTGCATGCCCCGTGGCCCATCAATCCCCCACCAGTTCCAGAAACCGACCGTAATCCTGACTGACTTCACGGGCTTCTTCGAAAGCGCGCGCTCGCTCCTGCTCGAGGCAGCGGAAGTAGTCCTGAATGTCCGCGATGTAGACCTCAAAGTCCCGTCGGATGATGTCGGCATAATCCCGGGCGTCCTGCGAATCGCTTGGCACGAAGGGCCGGACGGGGGCGAGACAGGATTCCGCTTGGCTTGCGACCGGAACGAGCATCAGCAAGGCCGCAGCCTGCATCTTAACCCATCGGCTCAACCGCAGGTTTCTGAAACCCCTATTTTCCTTGATAGATGCCAATGACCATGCCTAGAGTCTGAGCAACCGAGATACAGCCATATCTGCTGAAATATATCCTTGCGGGTGATAATATACTATCGTAACTCTGGGCTTCAAGTGGGAATGCCTGGGGTCGCGCCATTGGAGAAAGCGTGAGCCGGGCCATGAACTGGGACATCGAAGCACCAAATGTGGTTACGGAAGCACGTTTCCGCGAACTCGTGGAAAGCGGCTATAGCGCAGAAATCCTGTGCCAAGAATCGGCACACAAGAAAGGCCCCAGCTATTACGGGGTCTGGATCATGCGTGTGGTCTCTGACGAGGGCGTGGAAAAGCTCCTCGTCACCGCCCGCACGCGGACGACCTACAACGATATCAAGATCCGCGAGTTCAAGACGATCTCCGGCGTGGTGTCTTTCTTCATTGGCCTTGGCTTTGCGCATGTCGACCTGCCGCTTGAGGCGGGTACAAGCCGTACACACAAACTTGCGCCGTCAGACAAGGGCACTGGCACCTAGCCTCGTCTGTCTCTGGCTGGTCGCAGCACCTGCCTCAGCGCAAATGGTCCTGGTCATGGAGCGCGACGGCTCTCTGACCCCGTCGCGCTCCCAGAATAGCTTTGCCCGGAACTACAATGACGGCATTGGTCAGGGTTCGGTCTCCGATGGGATCGCTATCTTCGGCGAGGTAGAGGCCGAGCAAGAGGGCGCCCAAGTCGCGGCCCTTGCCCGCCCGATTCCCCTGCCCCGCGCCGATGTCCTCTCCGGGATTCAGACCACGGCCTTGCGCTATGCCGGCCATCCCGGCCTGCGTCGCGCCGGGCTTTCCGTGACGGATTGGCTGGCTCTCTATCGAGCCAATATCGAGGTTGAGAGCGCCTATCGGCAGAATGCGATTTCAAGTGCAGGTGCCGTTGGCCTTGGCCAATTGATGCCAGCGACGGCGCGTGATCTGGGCGTCGACCCGCATGATCCGCTGCAGAACCTCGACGGTTCCGCCCGCTACCTCGCAATGATGCTGGAGACGTTCGGCGAGCCGCGGCTCGCGCTCGCAGCCTACAACGCCGGACCGGATGCGGTCCGTCAGTATGGCGGCATTCCCCCCTACCGAGAAACCCAGAACCATGTGGCCCGTGTCATGGCCGTCGTGGCCCGATTGGAAGGATCAAATTCATGAGACAGATTTCAAATCTATTCGTCGCCTCGCTAGCACTCTTCCTGCTCGTCGCGGAGCCTGCGCTTGCGCAAAGCATCGATCTCTCCCCGATCCAAAGCCTTTTGCAGGGCATCGTCGATGCGCTGACCGGCCCGCTTGGCATCGTCATCGCGACGCTCGCTGTCTTAGGCGTCTTCTTAAGCTGGTTCTTCAACATCATCGATCTCCGCCAGGCGCTTTGGGTGCTTGTCGGCATCGCCGGTGTCGCCGCCGCCCCCACCATCGTTGCCGCGGTCTTCGCAGGTGGCTGAGCGCTCGCCCCTCTTTCTGGGTCTCGTGCGGCCGCCCAAGCTTCTGGGCCTGCCCATCATGTATGCGATGGTCTGGCTCTTTGGCTCGGTGCTGCTCTTTGTCTGGATCCAGCACATCGCGGTTCTTGGCATCGCCGCCGTCCTCTACCCTCTGCTTTGGAAGGCTGCCGATTGGGACCCCCGTTTCATCGACGTGATGATGACGGCGCTGCAGGAAACGCCGCCGACACGCAACCGTAGAATCCATGGCGGGGACAGCTATGCACCCTAGTACAGCCTTGGACGAAACGGTCGATCTCCGCACAATGACTCCCGACTGGTATGCCCGCGAGACCCGCCTCGCGCATATGCTGCCCTATGTCAGCCTGGTCGATGACCGGACCGTGCGAACCCGGGTCAACGAGCTTTTCCAGTGCATCCGCCTCGATGGGGTCAACAGCTACACGACGGATGATGCCTATCTCGACAAGGTGACCGCGCTATTTGCCCGGATCATTGCGCAGCTGGGACCGGAGTTCAGCTTTTACGTCCACAAGGTCTCAAAAGCGATCACGCCGGACCTCGAGCCCCTGCGCGAGGACAGTTTTGCTGGAGAAGTTGACCGCCTGTGGCGTGCGAAACTCGAGAGCAGCGGCCTGCGCGACAAGACCCTGACGCTCACGGTCATCCATCGCCCGCCCCCGAAAAGCGTTCTGCCCTTCCTCAATCGCAGCGCCCCGGACCGGCTGAAGGAGGCAACCGAGAAACGCCTTCGCCGATTGGGCGAGGCCGTGAGCGTGTTCGTGTCAGGCCTAGCCGAGTTGAACCCGCGCGTGCTGACTTCCTGGAGTGGCGAGTTGATCGGCTTTCTGGGCGCGCTGAACACCGGCCAAGAACTGCCGCTCTATCCCGCGAACACCTACGGCTTTCTGTCATTCAACGTGGCCAACACCCGCGTGACGTTTCAGGGGGATCATTTCGAGCTTTCCGAAGGCGTCGTGGGGCATCGCTACGGCAAGAGCTTCACCATCGGGGAATACTCCGAAGCCACCTCCTGCACCATGTTCGACATGCTGAACCTGCCCGTCGACATGATCGTCACGCATTCTTTCACGCCGATCAATTCGAACCTCATGGCGGGTCGGATCAAGCGGCAAAAGCGCCAGATGCAAGCCAGCCAGGATGCGGCCCTCTCGCTCATGGAAGCGCTCGACATCGCCGCCGATGATCTCGAGGCCAAACGCCAGAGTTTCGGCGAGCACCACATGGTCGTGACGATCTTCTGCGATACGCTCGACGAGCTACAGACACTCAGCGCCGAGATCGTCAACGCCGCCGCCGCCGAAGGCGTGAAGATGATCGGGGAGCGGGTCGCCGCCAAGGCGCATTACCTCAGCCAGCATCCGGGCAACCAGCCCAAGCGGGTGCGCGCCAGTGCGATCACCAATCGCAACTTCGCGGATTTCGCGGCGTTTCATCGGACCCAGCTCGGCAAACCGGCGGAGAAAACACCCTGGGGCAAGGTTATCACCTACCTGCCCACGCCCGAACAGAGCGCCTACCGCTTTTCCTATCACGAGCAAGGCAGCCCCCACAAAGAACCGACCAGCGGGCATACGTTGATCTTGGGGCGGCCTGGATCGGGCAAATCGGTTCTTTCGGCCTTTCTCATGACGCAAGCCCGTCGAGCAGGGGCGCGGATCTTCGTCTTCGACTACCGTCTCGGAATGGAGATGGCGGTCCGCGCCAATGGCGGGCGCTATGCGTCTTTGAAAGCCGGACAACCCACCGGCCTAAACCCGCTCTGGACTGAGGTCGACGCGCGCGGCACGGCCTGGCTTTCAGACTGGCTCGCCACCCTGCTCTATCGCGCCGACAAGCCGCTGACGCCGGCACAGACCAACCGCATCCAGGAAGTCGTGCGTCAGAACGCGCAGGCCTCCAATCCGGCCCTGCGGAACTGGCGGGATTTCGCATCGCTTTTCGTGTCAACAGATGATGGCGGCGATCTGCACCAGCGATTGCTCGAATGGACCGAAGAGGGCCGCTACGGCTGGATCTTCGGGCAGACGCTGGAAGACACCTTCTCGCTCGAAGGAGATGTTGTCGGCTTCGATCTCACCGGCATTCTCGACAGCGAGGCCGAGAAGGAACGCATGGCCGTCCTCTCCTATCTCTTCCGCCGGGTCGAGCGCGAGATCGAGGATCGTCGCCCCACAATCATCGTGATCGACGAGGCCTGGAAGGCGCTCGACAACGCGTATTTCGCCGAGCGGCTCTCGAACTGGCTCGTGACCGCACGCAAACAGAACACCGTCGCTGTGATGATGACGCAATACGCCAGCCAGCTCGAGCGCACCCGAACCGGCAAGACCATCGTCGAGGCGGTGCCGACGCAAATCCTGCTTCCGAACATCCGCGCCCATGCGGCCGACTACGCGATGCTGAACCTCTATGAGAAGGAACTCGACGTGCTTCTCAACACTGGCAGCGACAGCCGCTTGGCCCTCATCCGCGACGACCAGGGCTCGATCGTCATTGATGCCGATCTGAGCGCCCTCGGGCCCAATCTCACCATCCTCGGCGGCATGGAAAAAGGCGAGGCGCTCGTGGGCGCCGATTACCGCGACCGCCCAGACTTTTGGAGGCTTTCATGATTCGTACCCTGTTTCTTCTCACCGCGCTCGGCGCTTTGGCCTCCTGCGCCCAGTACCAGGAACCGCAGGCGAACTGCTTCACATTCCTCGCGTCCACGGCACCTGTCGCGCCTGATTGCACCTTTACGCCTCTAGATGCGCCGGAGGGCGACATTGAAGTCTAGCCTGCCTCATATCCTGGCACTTTGCCTGCTGCCCGGTCTCGCCTTGTCTCAGGGCGTGCCGACCAATGACAGTGGGCTGACCGCGCGTGACATCGTCGAGACTGGCGATCGCGAGGCTGACTTGGCCGTTCAGGCCGACAAGCTTGCCGTGCGCGAACTCATTGCCGAGATCGAACGGGAGCAGCTGGAAACCCTGCAACGCATCCTCGATGCCCAGACCAGCTTCGGCGGTCAGGGCCTGCCCGCCATGGTCTCGGGGCTGGAAAGCGGCAGCGGCGATCCCGACCGCGCCGTGGCGGCGGTCTATGGCACGGGCAAGATCGATCCCAATCCCGGCGGTGCGCAGATGTTCGGGGACGCCGCCGAGAACATCGAGCAGCTCATCATCCGCGTGGCTCAGGAGACCAGCGACTTTGCGGGTGTTGGACGCGCAGGACTCTCCCCCGTCCAATGGCGCGCGCTGCTGCAAGCGCTCATCTGGCAGGAAAGCCGGTTTACGATTGGGGCACGGTCTCCCGTCGGCGCCTATGGTCTCACACAGATCATGCCTGGCACGGCCAGCGATCTCGGCATCAACCCGGAATATTATGACAGCCCCTACCTACAGGTGCATGGCGGCGCGCGCTATCTCGCGACCCAGCTCAACACATTCGATGGCAACATCATCAACGCCCTCGCGGCCTATAACGCCGGACCCGGCCGGGTTTTCGAGTATGGCGGCGTGCCGCCCTTCCGCGAGACCCAGCATTACGTCCAGGTGATCCCCGAACGCTATAACCTCTATTTGACGCGTATCGGCGGGATCGACGCACTTGGCACGATCGATCCGGCGCTTCTCGCCAATGCCAACCTCTCGCTCACTGGGCACGGCGCGGCCTTCTATGGCAACAACTCACCCGCCGCGATCAGGCAAGCCGCCCTACGTATTGCGGATATCGTCGAACGGATTTCCGAGACCGAGGATGTGCAGGAGAGCGTTGCGCTCAACACTTATGCCCGCGCCGAACTCGTGCGCCTCGTCGCTGCACGCATCCGGCTTCAGGCCGCCCGCACCCGCGTGCTCTCCGCCGCAGAGCTGGCCCAGGCCAGCGCCCGCATGGCCGAAGGCGCGTTCATGGATTTTACGATCAGGGAGATTGAATGATGGGACATCTGCTCTTGAGGACGGCCTTGGCCACGACACTGGGGATCGGTCTGCATCTTGGCGCCCTATCCCCTGCCCTCGCGCAAGGCGTGCCCGTCGTCGACACCCAGAACATCGCGCAAAACATCCAGCAGCTCCGGCAGATGATCGAAGACGAGATCCTGCAAAACGAGCAGCTGACGCAGCTCCGCGAACAGCTCGGCCTTCTCACGGATCAACTCGCGGAGCTGCAAAGAACCTATGAAGCGCTCACCCGACTTGCCGAGCTTCCCGAAATCATCCGGACGGAAATGGAAGACGAGTTGAACGGTCTGCTCGACCAAGAGTTCGGGGACATCCTCGCCACGATTGAGGCGATCAAGACTGGGGATTTCTCTGGCCTGTCGGGCTCCAGCGCGGGCGAGATCGAAACCCAGATGGACCGGGTACTGGCCGATCTCGGATTTGACGATGACACCCTCTCGGAAATGGCCACCAGCGGCAATCCGGGCGCGAACCGCGTGGCGACGCAGGCCACCACCGGCGCCCTTGTCTCGGCGGCGGCCCAGAACAGCTATGAGGATGCCGGCCAATCGCTCGAGCGGGTCGACCGCCTTGTCGGACTCATCGACGACATGGACGAACTAAAGGAAAGCATCGATCTCAACACGCGCGTGACTGCGGAGCTCGCCATTGCGCTGGTCGCCATGTGGCAACTCGAAGCCATCCAGACCGTGGGCGATGGCACCGGCGGTGTGATCGATGCCGCCACCATCGCAGAGGAGCAGCGCTTCATGGACTTCACGCTGCCGGATCTGCGCGCAGACTGACTTGGGGTGTAACGCGTGGCGAGTGAACAGGAAATCATCGAAGAAGAGCTGGTCTATGGTGCCCTGCGCCGCGAACGGCTCTGGCAACGCCTTGGGCTCATCGGCCTCATCTTCGGCATTCTCGGATGCCTGAGCGCTGCCGCAGTCGCAATCCTCGATGTCGACCCGCCCCCCGTCGTTGTCCCCTATGATCCCGCCACCGGCTTTGCACTCCCCGAAGCCTCGGTGGGCGCCTCCTCGGTGACCGCCAACCAGGCGATCATCGAGGCGGAGGTGTTCCGCTATGTGACCGACCGGGAGGTCTACAACCAGCTCGACAACGATCTGCGCATCCGCAGCGTCCTGCGCCGCTCGGACGGAGCTGCCGAGAGCGGGCTGCGCCAGATCTGGAACAGCGCCAACGAGAATTACCCGCCGACGGTCTATGGCCCCAATGCTCGGCTCGACGTGGAAATCCTCAGCATCAACCGGATCGGAACCAACCGCGCGACGGTCCGCCTGCGCAAGCGCCTGACGTCCATTAACGGCACCCAGACCGGGCTCTTCACCGCCACGCTTCTCTTCGAGTTCCGCCCCGAAACCCGCCGGTCCATCGATGAAGTCTGGACCAACCCGTTTGGGTTCACCGTACTCGAATATTCCATTCGCTCCGACAGATTGGAGAACTAATGCGTTTCTGGAATTCAAATCAAAGAACCTTGTCGCCAATGTCCCGAGAGCGCGCAGCGCGGCAGGGTATTGGCGACGCTCCTTGTTCCGGAAACGCATGGTTGATCAATAGGTTCTTTGTTGCTGCCATATTTGTTTTGCTGCCCGGCCTTGCCTTTGCCGAAGCGATCCCGCGCGGTGGTCCAAATGACAGTCGTGTGCGGCTGGCCACCTACCAGGAAGGCCAGGTCTACCGCCTCAGCGTGTCGCTCACCCATGTGACCACCATCGAGTTCGGCGAGGGTGAAAGCATCCGCTCGATTATCGCGGGCGACACGGAAGGGTTTGAGATCGATGGCGTCCCCGGTGGTCAGGCATTTGCAATCAAACCCGTCGCGCGCGGCGTACATACCAATGTGACGGTCTACACGAACAGGCGCAGCTACTATTTCAACGTCGAGGAGGTCCGCAGCCCAACCTTCTACGTGGTGCAGTTCCGCTATCCGGAGGACGATGCGCGCCCGACCCGGGCCATCGCCGCCCAAGCACCAAACTACAATTACGGTGCCAGCGCGCGGACCGAGTTCACGCCAACCCGCATCTGGGATGACGGGACGTTCACGTATTTCGCCTTTCCAAGAAACGCACCTGTGCCAGCGATCTTCCGCTACGCGGGCGGCCGTGAACGCACGGTCAACACGCAAACTCCTGAAGACGGCGTGATCCGCGTCAGCGGCGTAAACCGCCAATGGGTCCTGCGACTTGGCGAAGAGGTGGTCTGCATCGAGGCGATCCCGCCCGCGGAGGCCGCCTCATGAGCGATACCGAGAACACCGAGCTGGAAAAGCGCCTCGCCGCCCTTGAGAAAGGCAGTGCCCGCGCCCCCACGGCGGCGCAGCGCCGGTCGCCCCTTCTCGCGCTGATCGTGGTCCTCGTCATCGGCGCGGGTGGTGCCCTGCTTTATCTTCTCTCACAGCCCGACGAAGAGGAAGCCTTGCCGACGGCCACCCCGGATGTCTTCCAAAACGAGGGGGACGGCTTTGGCGCCATCGAGACCTTGCCCCCGCCCGAGCCCGAGCCCGAGGTTGTGTTTGTCGGACCGGATCCAGTCGAGCCCAACGCGGAGCTTCTGGCGCAGATCACCGCGCTGCAGGCCCAGATCGAGGAGTTGCGCAACGCCCCTGAACCAGTTGTCGAGGAAGACACCGCTGCCGCAGATGCGATTGACGCGCTGACCGCGCAGATCGCGGCCCTGCAAGCCGCGTCGGAAACCGCGCAACAGCAGTTTCGCGATGAGCTCACGGCGCGCGACCGCGAACTGGAGCAACTCCGCATGGACCTTGAGCTCGCGCAGCTTGAGGCCAACCGCCCTGCCCCCGCGCCGTTGGGCCCATCTGAGGACGAGCTGCGCGCACGCGAAGAAGAGCGACTGCGCCGCGAGGAAGAAGCCCGGCGCATGGCCGAGCTGGAGCGCCGCGCCGCGGAGGAACGCGCCTTCCAGGAACGGCGCATCACCTCGCCCACCATCGCTTTTGGCGGCACGTCTGGCGCAAATGAGACGGCCTTGACCGAACGCACCTTCGGCGAAGTGACGGATTTTGTGCTGAATGGCGCACTGCCCACGTCGGTGACTCAAGCCGAGGTCATCGCAAACCCGTCCAACACCATCATTCAGGGCACGATGATCCAGGCCGTCATGGAAACCGCCCTCGACAGCTCCCTGCCCGGCCAGACCCGGGCAGTTGTCTCCGAAGATGTCTACAGCGTCGACGGCTCTCGTCTCCTGATCCCGCGTGGGTCCCGCCTCATCGGGCGGTATCGCTCCGGCGTTGATATCGCGCAGCGCCGGGTCACCATCGCCTGGGACCGGATCATGCTACCCGACAACCAGACGATCCAGATCAGCTCTTTCGGGGGTGACGAATTGGGCCGCTCCGGCGTGACCGGCTTTGTCGACACGCGCTTCGATGAGCGTTTCGGCTCAGCGGCGTTGATATCGCTGATCTCCGCCGCGCCAAGCGCTGCTGCTGCAAACGTCCAGGATGAGACCGCCGCGGACGTGCTCGAAGACGTGGGCGATGATCTGGCCGATGCCACGGACAGCGTCATAGGCGACTACCTCTCCATCGGCCCCGTCATCTATGTCGACCAAGGGGCCCGCGTCACGGTGATGGTCGACCGCGATCTGGAGATATTCTGAGTCCATGTCGCTGAGCTATCTCGAAACCTCCCTCGACAGGATCGACGCCGCCGCTCGCGACGATGTCATCGAGATCTGCATCAACCCTGATGGCAGCTGCTGGGGCGAGTTCCAGGGCGATCACTCCATGCGAGAACTGGAACGGCAGCTAACCGCAACGGAAGTGAAGGACCTCGGCAACCAGATCGCCTCCTCCGCCAACACCACAATGAGCAAAGACCGCCCGATCGTCTCGGTCTCGATCACCTACAAGGGCCGCCCGATCCGGGCACAGGTCATCACCCCGCCTGCCGTGCTCTCGGCGATGTCGATCAGCCTTCGGTTTTTTTCAAGCCTGCCGCTCGATGGCATCGCGCTCGACTTTCTGTATGGCAAAGAACGCAAGCTCGAAGAACTGCGTCTCGAGAAGACGCGGGAACTGCGCGACGTTGTGGCCGCGGGCGTGATCGACGATGCGCTGGCCTTTTGCGTCGACAACAAGCTCAACATGATCGTCTCTGGCGGCACCTCCACCGGCAAGACCGTGGCTGCGCGCAAGATCCTCTCGCACGTGCCATCCGAGGAACGCATCGTCACCATCGAGGAAGCCGCCGAGCTTCTGCCGACCCAGCCCAATGCCGTGACCCTCATCGCCAATCGCGATGCGGAGTTCCAGACCGCCGATGTGCTGCTCACCGCAACGTTGCGCATGCGCCCCGACCGGATCATCCTGGGCGAGGTGCGCGGCAAGGAGGCCATGACCTTCCTCGAGGCGATCAACACTGGCCATGGCGGCTCAATGACCACGCTGCACGCAGAAACCCCGCAACTTGCCGTGCAGCGTCTGGCCATCGCCGCGCTCAAGACCGAGATCCCCATGACCTATGCCGACATGATCCAGTACATCGAGAACTCCATCGACGTAATCATCCAGGCCGGTCGCCACGACGGCAAACGCGGCATCACTGAATTCTACCTCCCCGGCGCAACCGAGATCGGAGCTTCCCAATGAAGACCTTTGAATATGACATCCTGACCTTCCCGATGAGCCGCAAGACAGGTGAATTTGAGATGAAAAACGTTCTGAATGCCCGAGGCGCAGAGGGATGGGAAGTCGTGTCGTTCACTTCATCGGAATACGCTAACGTTGGCTACACGGTATTTTTGAAGCGGGAAACGACTGCGGCCGAGGCAAAGGCATGAATTCGGCGCGGCTAACTCTTGCGCTAATCGCGCTGGCCGTGAGCCTACTGGCTGTCCCCGCCTTGGCAGAGCGCAATATGGTGCCGACCCTCGATCGCAGCTTCGACGTCTGTGCAGACCGGCCCACCGAGCCTGCCTGGATGCATGAGATCCCCCTGCGCCAAGCCTATCAGCGGGTTCTGGTTCAGGACATCTATCGCGCCCAGAATCTCGAGCGGGTCGTTGAGATCGGCAACTGCGACTGCGCGACCCGGTTCCCGTCCTGGGACGCTGCAGAAGCGGTATTTCGGGAGAGATACGCCAGCGACGAACGATGGGAAATGCTGGAAGCCTCGGACGCCTACAACAGTCGTGCCAACGACGTTCGCCTCGCGGCCAAAGCGATCTGCGAAGCCGCAGGTAACTGGTGAGGCTGATCCCAGATGAGCGTCGTCACCTACTTCGTTGAAACCTCCCAGGGCTACCTCGACACCGCGGCGGAAACCCAGTTCGGGTCGGTCGCGGCGACAGTCGGCACGCTTCTGGTGCTGGGAACAACTCTGGTGGTGATCCTCGTCTTCCTGAACATGATCTACCAGTATAAGGCGATGGACGGGCGCACGGCCTTTTGGCTCGCAGTCAAGATCGGGTTGATCGGAATATTTGCGACCAATTGGGTGCAGTTCAACGCGCTTTCCGCCGCTATCCTTGCAGGGATCGACAGCATTGCGGGGGCGCTCGTGGCTTCGGTCGGTGGTGGAACTCCCGGTCCTTCTGGAACTTTCGCCGAAGAATTCGACCGGTTGATCGCCGAGTTGGGGGACTATCTGAACGCTGCCGGGTCCGAGCTGAACTGGATGGCCGGCGCCATGCTCGACATCGTCGGTGTCCTGCTGCTTTCCATCCTCGGCGGGCTCGCCGCCTTCATCCTCGTGGCCTCCCGACTGATGATCGCGCTTCTGATCGGGATCGCGCCGGTCATGATATTCCTGACACTCTTCGAGGTGACCAAAGACTACTTCGCGCGCTGGCTGTCGGCGCTGGTTTCCTTTGCGCTCTACCCCATCGTCGTCGCCGGCGTGTTCGCGACGATCACAGGCGTCTCCTCCGCACTCATCGGCGAGCTTGGCGACCCGGAGGGAGCCTCAAACATCGGCGCGCTCATTCCCTTCTTCATGATGGTGCTCATGGCCAAGGGCTTCATCATCGCAACGCCCTTCATCGTTCGCGCGATCTCCGGCAACATCATGATGCCCGCCCTCTCCGGTGGTCTCGGCGGCGGCTACAGCTTTGCCCGCGCCGCAATGGGCAGCAAGCAGGCCTACAATCGCTACCTGATCGGTGGGGCAAGTGGCGCAGAATACGCAGCCCTCAGGGCGCGGCAGTTCTTCGGCGTGCAGCAGATGCCCGTGAGGCAAGGCATGGGGCAGACGGGTTCCGCAGGAGGCACAGGATCCGCAGACTCGGGGTCAAAAATGCTGGCGCAGCTGGCGAGACTGGGTCGACTTGGCCGACGGTGACGGCCCTTAGCCGACCTTCAGGCATCCCGTAGCGAGCGTCGGGTGGGAGCCTATTCTGTTGAAAAACTCACCCTTGATCGAGGCCGAAGTCACTGATTCAATTTCCATATTGAACGGGGGATTGAGTGATGATGGGACCGAGACAAGAAGCGCAGGCGGCTTTGTTTTACGAGTTTTCGCTGGAAGATCATGTGCCTCAAGCCCACCTGTTGCGCTCGATTGATCGGTTTGTCGATCTGAGTGGCATTCGCACCCATCTTGCGGAGTTCTACAGCCACACGGGCCGCCCTTCTGTCGACCCTGAACTCCTGATCCGCATGCTTCTGGTGGGGTATTGCTTTGGCATCCGCTCCGAACGCCGCCTGTGCGAGGAAGTGCATCTGAACCTGGCCTATCGATGGTTCTGTCGGCTCGACCTCAATGACCGCGTGCCCGACCATTCGACCTTCTCGAAAAACCGACATGGGCGGTTTCGGGAGAGCGAACTGCTGCGCCATTTGTTTGAGACGACTGTTACCCGTTGCATCGCAGAGGGTCTCGTGAGCGGCAAACGTATGGCCATCGACGCCAGTCTGATCGAGGCTGACGCCAACAAGCAGAACTCGACACCGAAGGAAGAATGGGACGCGACAACCATTGATCCCATGGATGCACCACGCGCCGTTCGAGAGTATCTCGACACATTGGATGAGGCGGCCTTTGGCGCTGCCAGCAATGTGCAGCCGAAGTTCACATCACATTCCGACCCCGCCAGTCAATGGACGGCAGCCCGCAAAGGTCCTGCATTCTTCAGCTATTCCGACAATTATCTGATCGATACGGATTATGGGGTCATCGTCGACGTCGAGGCCACACGATCCATTCGGCAGGCCGAGGTTGGGTCCACCAAAACAATGCTCAGGCGCGTGAAAGACAGGTTTGATCTGCACCCGGAGCGCCTGATCGCAGATACCGCCTATGGCACCGGGCCGATGTTGGGCTGGCTTGTCGAACGCAAGATCGCCCCACACATTCCTGTCTTTGACAAGTCCAGCCGCAGCGATGGCACATGGACGCGTGCTGACTTCGAATGGGATGCAGAGAACGATCAATACATCTGTCCGGAGGGGCACGCGCTGAAGCAGTTCCGTCGCAACTATTCCGACCCGAACCGAGGACCCACCGGCAAAGGCACAGCCCGCTATCGCGCATTGAAACTGACCTGCCAGGCCTGCCCATCAAAGGCCAAATGCTGCCCGAATGCCGACGCTCGCAAGATCACACGTGAAGAACACGAAGACGCACGTCAAGTCGCTCGCGACATCGCCAAGACCCGCCAATACGAGATCTCAATGAAGCTCCGAAAGAAGGTCGAGATGCTCTTCGCTCACCTCAAACGCATTCTCGGCCTCGGGCGGCTCCGATTACGCGGACCATGCGGTGCAAATGACGAATTCCTCCTCGCCGCAACCGCCCAAAACCTCCGCAAACTGGCAAAGATCTTTCCCGCACCGCAGCAAACGCGCAAAGCCTGATAGAAAAGGCGCTCGCGCTATGTTCAGCACCGCGCTTTCTGCGTCAGCAACACGTTGTTTTTCCACAGAATCAGCCCAAAGTGAACAATGCTGCATCGCGTTCCAATGTAGGCTCTCATAGCCGAGGATGAAAAAGTGACAAAATCAAACCGAGTTTCGCCAAGGGTTTGTGGCAGAGTATCGACACCGGTAAGATCCAAAATGCTTGTAAAATTGGCCTGTGATCTGTCAGATGCCAGCGGCAGAAGGAGAGCCATCCCTTCACGAGGACTTGATCATCGCTCATAAATGAGGCCTTGAACCTATAGTGGCTTGAGGTTCTACAAGGCACTCGAGGCATCCAAGCCGCGGCTGGAGGTGCACAAACAATTTCTTTGGAGTAGGACCTATGCTGACCCGGCGCCATTTCATTTCCACGTCCACTGCGATGTTTTCGTTACCGATCGCGGGACCGGCTTTGGCCAGTAGCTGGCCAACGACCGGCCAAAAAGCGTCGTGGGATTCTCAGGTAACGCCCAGCAACTATGACCCGGCGACATCCAATCCGTGGGGGCTGCATCCCCGTTTCTTGCCGCAACGTGTTGCTGCGAAAGATGGCCTTGTGCCAGGTGACATCCATGTCGATGCAGTCGCCCGCTATCTCTATCACATTGAAGAAGGTGGTACAGCGATGCGGTATGGAGTGGCGATCGCGCGTGGAAATCTCTACGAACCAGGAACCTACACCATTCGGCGAAAGGTCGAATGGCCACACTGGACCCCAACAGCGTCAATGATCGAACGAAATCCGGAAAACGCAGAATTTGCGGATGGGATGGAGCCGGGGCCGAAGAATGCACTCGGGTCACGTGCTCTTTATCTCTACGTTGGCAACCGAGACACTTACCTTCGCATCCACGGGACACCTAAACCTTGGTCGATTGGCGGTCGAGCGAGTTCTGGCTGCGTCCGGATGGTCATGGCACATATCAATGATCTCTATTCAAACGTCGCCATAGGGTCGACCGTATACCTGTATTCTGCCGAACAGAGTGTTGTTTCGGACAGCTAGTGCAGGATTGTGACGCGTTGATCTTCGCTCCGGCCCTCAACGTGGGCCGGAGATGTCAGGAAGATCGTTACGTTTACCGAGCAACACAAATCGGGTTGCCACCAGCGGTTCTGAGGGGAAGCAAGGTCTTTTCTACGGGTCCGTTGTGTTCATACCAGTAGCATCCGTCTTCTTCGCGGAGCCGGGCTGTTGCAAGGTTTTGACTTGGATCAGCCAGTTCCACGATAGCCTCTGGCACGTTTCCGATTTTTTGGGATCCGTTCTGATCTGTCGTCGCGCATGCGCCAAGCAGCAGTACCCCAAGTAGCGGTAGTCCGATCGGTCCGGCAAATTGCTGAGTCTTCATAAATTCCTTGTCGCCTTTCTTCGTTGATTGCGTGTCCGCCGATTGGTTTTATACTCGCGCGCCCCTTGGCAGCCGAAAACTATATACGAAACAAAATACCTCTTGAACCTCTAGCGACTGTAGGAGTTATGGTCCAGCCAAGCAATGATTCTGGAGATGCCGAATGGCCGCCAAAACTGAAACTGTGGTATCTGAAGTACACCCAACTGATAGAGCCAAGTCAGAAACATGTGCAAGTGAACATGCCTGCTGTGGAGGAAGCCATTCACACGAAGAGTTTGGTCCCGTGCCACAAGATGGAGCGGGCCGGAGTTTTCAGGTCAGCGGTCTTGATTGCGCAGAAGAAGTGGCGATCCTCAACAAGGTCGTTGGACCGAAAGTCGGCGGGGCGGAGCACCTGGCATTCGATGTCATCAACGGACGCATGATCATACTCCACAGCGCTGCCGCAGTGTCGGATGGAGAGATCACTCAACTGGTTGCGACCACGGGTATGAGCGCAAAACCCTGGGATGCCGAGAACGCTTCGGAGGATCAAGCTGCGCATCTTGCCCGTCAGCGCCTGTTCACAATGCTGAGCGGAGGCTTTTGGGCGGCAGGATTTCTGTATCACATCGCAGAAACCGGGATGGGCGGTGCGATCGGTCTCTTTTCCGGCCATGGAGAAGCAGTGATGCCTTTGGTCGAAGCGGGGCTTTTTGCTATCGCGATCCTGGCTGGCGTTTGGCTTGTCGCCCCGAAGGCGTGGTCATCCGCGCGGCGCGTATCGCCCGACATGAACCTCTTGATGGTGGTCGCTGTGGCCGGGGCTATCGGCCTTGGCGAGTTTTTCGAGGCGGCAACGGTCGCGTTCTTCTTCTCTCTCTCGCTGTACCTTGAAAGCTGGAGTGTCGGGCGGGCGCGGAACGCTGTCTCGGCTTTGCTCGACCTAGCGCCACCTACTGCAAGGGTTGTCTACGAAGATGGTTCTGAAGCAGATGTTCCGGCGTCAGCCGTCGCCATCGATGCACATTTCGTGGTGCGTGGCGGGGACCGCATTCCATTGGACGGGCAAGTGATCGAAGGCGCCGGGGCCGTTGATCAAGCCCCGATCACTGGCGAAAGCGCATTGGTGCCGAAGGAGCCGGGTGACGAGGTCTATGCGGGCACGATCAATGGCGAGGGCACGCTGACGGTACGCGCGACCAGGGCGGCCTCCGACACGGTGCTCGCCAAGATCATCCGCATGGTAGGCGACGCCCACACCCGCCGCGCGCCCGTGGAGCAATGGGTGGCGAAATTTGCGCGCGTCTATACGCCCATCGTGATGGCGCTCGCCATTGCCGTCGCGATGCTGCCACCGCTCGTATTTGGTGGAGCCTGGGATGACTGGTTCTACAACGCCCTCGTCCTTCTGGTGATCGCCTGCCCTTGTGCGCTGGTCATTTCGACGCCCGTGTCCATCGTCGCCGCGCTCACAGCCTCGGCCCGCGCCGGGGTGCTGATCAAGGGCGGTGCTTATGTCGAAGCTCCGGGACGCACTTCAGCCTTGGCCATGGACAAGACCGGTACGATCACCATCGGCGAGCCTGAAGTTGCTGCAATGTATCCGCTAGGGAATGCGTCGACGCAGGATCTGATGGGCGTAGCGGCGGCGCTTGAAGCGCGATCCTCCCACCCGTTAGCGCGCGCTATCCTTGTACGTGCAGAAGTCGACGGCCTTGATGTATCCGCGGCGGACGATACGCGGACCGTACCGGGGCGTGGGCTTGAAGGCAGGGTACAGGATCGGGCGGTCTGGCTCGGCTCTGACCGGTTCGCCGAGGAAAAAGGGCTTGGAAGTGCCATTCCGACAGACCTTCGGCACCGTATCGAAGTTGCCGGTAGTACGTTGGTGGCTGTTGGTGATGCAAATGGGGTGATGGGTATTCTGGAACTGCGCGACCGCATCCGCCCCGACGCCAAGGGAATCGTGGCTCGTCTGCATGCGCAGGGCGTGAAAACCATCGTCATGCTGACGGGCGACAATGAACGCACCGCGCGCGCGGTCGCGACAGAGGTCGGCATCGACGAGGTGCGCGCGGAGCTTCTGCCCGAGGACAAGGTGACGGCCATCGAAGACCTGGTCGAAGCGCACGATATGGTGGCCATGATTGGCGATGGCGTAAACGATGCCCCCGCCATGGCGCGGGCCCACTATGCTATCGCCATGGGCGCGGTTGGTTCCGACGCGGCCATCGAGACGGCGGACATTGCCTTGATGACTGATGACATTGGCAGGGTGCCCTGGCTCATAGGCCATTCCCGCCGTGCGATGTCGATCATCCGTCAAAACATCGCAACCTCGCTGGCAACCAAGGCCGTTTTCGTGGTGGCGACAGCGTTTGGGATGGCATCGATGTGGGGGGCCATTGCCGCAGATGTTGGCGTGTCACTGCTGGTTGTCGCAAATGCGCTCAGGCTGTTAAACGGACACCACGCGGAGACTCCGCCCAAAGGCGGTGACCGCGTCGGCGACAGACTGGCCGAAGGTGCTTTGGCGCACGGCCATTGAACGGGCTGGCACAGCACGCTAGTGTCAAGTTTGAAAAACCTCATGAAAGAGGCATTGAGCAGTGAATTTTCGAGTTACACGTCGCACAATCCTCCTGGGAGCTCTGGCGACAATTCTTTCTGGATGTGCAAACAAATTCCGCACTTACAGGGGGCCGGAGGTGACCCGGGTGCGGGTCTACAAGGGGCAGCGCATGATTGTCCTTGATGGACCAGAGGGTGTTTTGCGCACTATCCCAATGGGCCTTGGCTTTGCGCCTGAGGGTCACAAGCAATTCGAAGGGGACGGGCGCACGCCAGAAGGATCATACGTGATTGACAGGCGAAATCCCGAAAGCCTGTTTCATCTTTCCATCGGGATCTCGTACCCGAACGAGGCGGATATCGCATACGCAAAGGCTCAGGGCCGTTCCCCTGGTGGAGATATTTTCATCCATGGGGGGCCGCGCCCTGGCATTGACCCGACAAACAAGCGCGACTGGACGGCCGGATGCATTGCCGTTTCGGATCGGGAGATAGAAGATATCTATGCAATGGTGAAGAACGGGACACCTATTGATATCTACTCATAACCGAATTTGTCTGGAAACGGTGGCGGCTGTGCTTCTCAAAAAAACTGTTGTCGGTGCGGCAGACTGACAGTTTCAAGGTAGACTGATCAAACCGAAGAACACAGGTAATGAGCAAGATAGGCGAACCCCAGTTCAGTGGGTCTGGCGAACGATGAATGGTAGGGAAAGCTCTTCGAATGGCACTACGAAACTGAAAACGCTGCGAAATCTGAATTTTCCGACCTTCCTTGATCAAAATCGTCACGAAAACCGCTTTTGTAAAACCGAATTTAGACCTTCGAACAGCAGCACAAGAGCGATGATGGCAAGCGTGACAGTTGCAGCTTTGTCGTATTGGAACGAACGCACGTAAGTCTGAACGTACAGACCGATGCCCCCGGCGCCAACGATACCTAAGATCAAGCTTTCGCGGAGGTTCAGTTCAAAGCGGAAGACAGTGTCGCGGAGCACAACTGGTGCCATCTGTGGCCAGATCGCCCACCGCAATAATTGCGCTCGGCTGGCACCTGCGCTTTCCAATGCAGCAAGTGGTGCGGCACCGACATTGTCGATTGCTTCAGCATAGAATTTGGCCAGCATGCCGGTGGCATGAAAAGTGATTGCAAGAATACCGGGCAGTGGGCCCAGCCCGACTGCCCCCACCATCAGCATCGCCACCAAGATCAGCGGAATCGACCGGATCACTGCCAGCAGCGCACGTACCGGGCGCCAGATGGCTGCGGGTACAAGGGTCTCAGACGCAAGTACAGCCAGCCCCGCCGACAGGACGACCGCAAACAGCGTCCCAAGAATGGCGATTCTCAGTGTCTCGGTTAGGCCTGTAAGGACTTCCGGCCAGACAGAAAGGTCCGGTGGTATCATCCGGCCTAGAAATTCTGCTAGCCTCGGACCCGCTCCGGGCAGTTTTTCCAAGCCGATGTCAGCGTTTCCTGCAGCCCACAGCACAGCAAGCCCGAGTACCATCCAAACCAAGATCCGGCTCATCAGCTCACCACCCGCAATCCGTCACCAGGTACTGTTCCATGGTACAAATCGCTGATGTCATCGTTGCCGACCATCGCGGAGGGCTTGTCAAACAGCACCGCGCCCGCGCGCAATCCAACGATACGGTCGGCAAAGCGCCGCGAAAGCTCTGGCTGATGCGAACTGAAGACTACAGCGATGCCGCGATTTCGCGCTGTGTTGGTGATCAGTTCCAGAATGCGTTCGGCGTGGGCTGGATCGAGGTTGCTGACCGGTTCATCCGCCAGTATCAACTCAGGCTCCTGCGCCAGGCAGCGGGCGATGGCCACTCGCTGGCGCTGACCACCTGAAAGCTGATCTGCACGGCGCTGTGCCAACTCCGTTAGGCCGGTGTCCTCCAGCGCGATGGTCGTCTTGAGGTGATCCTGCGCACCGTATCGCCCCCAAAGCGACGGCCAGAGGCGCATTCGCCCCAGCCGCCCGTTCATCGCATTCTGGTAAACGCTCTGCCGGTCAACCAGGGCGAACTCCTGAAAGATGAAGCCAGTCTCTAGCCGGGTTTTTCGTTCTGGTGCCCGATCATTTGGAAGCCGGTTGCCCAGTACCTCAGCCCGACCGCGCCATCCCCGGACCCGCCCATCCAGCAAGGCCAGCAGGGTCGACTTGCCGGCGCCCGAAGGCCCCAGCAAGGCCACACATTCCCCCGGTGCCACCTGCAGCGACACATCCTGCAGGGCCTCAGCGTCGTCAAAGCAATGCGACACAGCATGGAGGGCAAGCGCTTGGGTCATTTTAGATAGCCGTAACGGCGTGCCATCTGCCTGACCCCGTCATAGACCTTGGGATCTGCTGCCACATAGCCGTCTGGGCCGTAGAGATAGGCCAGCAAATACTGGTTCTCAGCCTGGTTCAGGCGCAGCATGGCATCCACGAAGCGGGCCTGCAAGGCCGCATCTAGACCAGGCCGGGCAATGATGGCATGGCTGGGGATCTGCGCGCTTTCGCCCAGCACCCTGACCTCGGCCTGCTGCTCAGGCGTCAGATAAAGATCGGCATACTGGCTGGCACCCGCAGCATCCACTAACCCGTTGGCCATAGCCTGCATTGCCTGCTGATAACCACCGGCAAAGAACTTCTGGCCAAAGAACCGGTCCGCATCGCCTGCATCCGCAACGAGTCCTTCGCGCACAAACAGGTCGAGCGGATAGAGATAGCCGGACTCCGACACCGGATCGGCAAAGGCAATGTCACGGCCCTGCAGGTCGGCCAGCGTCTCGATGCCGCTGTCCTTGCGCACAAACACCCGGCCCGAATAGCTCGGCTGGCCGCGGTAAACCTCGGACAGAAGTGGCACCGCCCCGATCTGGTCTTCTGCCAGCACAAAGGGCAAGGCACCCATGAAGGAGATATCGGCATCACCATTGCGCAATGCCTCAACTGCCGCAGCATGATCAAAGGTAACAAAGCCGGTGACTGGAACCTCCAACTGCTGGGACAGCCAGGCAGTGATCGCCTCGATATCCCCCAACAGCTTCTCTGGGTTTTCTTGCGGAATGAAGGCGAGTTTCAGTGCCTCTTCCGCAGAGGCAGTTGCTGGCACTGTTAGGGCGGCAGCGACAGTGGTCAAAAAGGTACGGCGCGACAGCATCAGAACATCCTCTCATCAATCTCGGCTTGCATGGTTTTGAAAGCGTCCCACTGGAGGCTCGCCTCAGCCCAGTCGCCAGCGGCGCTGGCATCGCCAACTGCCTGAAGAATTGCGGCAAATCGGTAGATTTCTGGCTTAGCGTTTTGATTGATCATAACGCTCGCATCTGCCGCCAGATCCGGTGCAACAGTATCAATCAATACGGCGATGTTCTCCGCATCCCGCATCGGGATCAGTGTGTCCAGCGTCGAAGCAAAAGTGGTAAGCTCTTCCCACGACAGGCGGAACACGCTGTCTCGGCCTTCAAAGCGCTGGTAGGGCTCCTCACCATCTCCTACCGCGCGCAGATAGGCAGTTAAATCGGCGCGCTGTTCCGCATCCAAGCCCAGATCCTTGGTATCGTTGAACCAGTCTACAACCCCCGCTAGGGTCGCCAGCGATCCGTCATGCATGTAGGGCGCGGTGAAGTTGACATTGCGCAATGTGGGCGTTTCGAATGGGGTTGCGGTGCCGCCCGGGAACGGCGGCTCGGCCGAGCCAATGTCATAGGTCTGCCCATCTCGGAAAAACCGGTCCGGGGTGTGGCAGGAGGCGCAGGACCTGTCGCCAAGCCCGGCAAATTCGGTATTGAACAGTACCTCACCGCGTTTCGCAGCCTCAGAGGCCTTGTCAGTCAGCCGCCCGGCCTCGTCTATCTGTGGGTTGGGCAGAAAGTCAAAGGCGCGCAAGTAGGCGACCATCGCATCGAGTTGGAACGGCGTTGGCTCCGCTCCGGCAAACTCGGTCACGATCACATTGCGTACAAAACTGCGCAGGCTCGGCTCGCGCCCATCACGCCCGTAAGGCGCTGTAAAGCGGATGCCTCGCATTGACGGCGTATCCAGGTGATCGTCTTCCCGGTCATTGAACATCGGATTGAAGAAGGAGCTGTCCACATCCATCCCGCCAGCATGGCTAGAGAGGCCGGGGATAAAGAAATCCCGGTTCACATCGGACCGGTTGTGGCAAGTTGAACAGGCAATGCCCAGGTCACGTGCTGGGGAACCAAAGATTTCAGGGCTGTCGAACAGCATGTCGCCATAGGCCACAAGCGGCAGGTTGGCCTCATCCTCGCCAGCCTCTTCAAACTGGAGCACCAGCCGGGGTAGCTCGCGCTGATCAGCAATATTGGAGCCCGGTGGGAGTGTGGCGGGCAACACTACCGGCGTACCGGAGCGCACTGCGCTCTCCGGTGCCGGGGTCAGCTTGCCACGTTCGACAAAAACGGAGGGCAGATAGTTTGTCTCAATGTACTCCACGATAACTTTTTGCGCCTCAGCAAATCGCGCCACATTCGGGTCTTGAGCGCCATTGTTCAAAATACCGGTGCTACCCAGAGAAGAATTCAGAACCAGCCAGGCGCGACCTAGGTCGTGTGCGGCCTGCTTGTCCGCCGCCAGGATGCCGTCCTCGAACGCGCGGTACAAGGCCGCAGACTGCGCAACCTCAAATGCGGCTTCAGGCTGGCCAAGTGTCGCCTCGGCTGCCTCTAGGTGCTGCAGAATACCTTTGGCCAATGCCGTTGTAATGGCAGCAAACAGGGCCTGTCGGTCTTCCGCAGCCAGCGCTGCACGAATGTTCTGGGCGTCGCTATCCGATACCCGTGACAGTGCCTCCACCGCAACTGCGCTGCCGGGTGCCGGAGCAGTCCAATTGTTTTCAATCTTCTCCCAGGGAACGGGTGTCAAGTTCGCCATGAATAGGCTCAGCCGGTAGGCTGCGGCCCGAGGTGCCCAAGGGGCTTCTTCAATGGCAGTGGCCCCCACACTAAGCGGAAGCAGGCCAATCAAGGCAGATGCAATCAGGTGTTTCATGGTTCAGTCTATAATTATTAGCCTTGGCTAAGTTTTGTAGAAAAGTCTATGTCATTGTCAAGGCCCGCGTCGCTGGTGCATACACAATAAGGCGCGGCAAGCAGGGTTCCGCACCAGCAATAGACACCGAGAGCAGAATGACCGATCAGAAACCACAACTATTCGGACGTAAACCTGACGACCAGGTGAGCGGTTTCGAGGCAGCCCGCGCCGCCCGACAAAGCGAAGTTGTGGAGGATTATGTCGAGCTGATCGCGGAGCTGATTCACCAGAACGGTTCAGCGAGGCCCGTGGAGATTGCCGAGCGGCTCGGCGTGACCCAGCCCACTGTGTCCAAGAACCTGACCCGGCTTAAACGCGAGGGCTTCATTGTGCAGGAACCTTACCGATCAATACGCCTAACGGATGCTGGGCGGCGATTGGCCGAGGCTTGTCGAAAGCGGCACCGAATTGTTGTGGAGTTCCTTATCGCCCTGGGTATTTCCAAAGACGTGGCCGAGCACGATGCTGAAGGTATCGAGCATCATGTAAGCGAAGAGACGCTTCGCGTATTCAAGGATTTTTCACAGAGTAAAATGAGCCGATAGCGAGTTGGTTCATGCTATTGCCATTTGCCATAATGATGCGCTCAGGGGAGGATTGCATTCGATCCTGACATGCAAACCATGGCAATGCAGGGGCGCAAGGCCCCTGCGACCGAAGTTCAGTCAAGATCTGAGTTTTGCTCAGGAGCCGTCATCGTCTGCTTGAACGATTAGTTTGGCCTCGACGGGCAAGCCCCCAACCATTAGCGGGCTGTGGCTGTTGCCATTGAGGGAAACTTTTATCTCAACGTCGCCATCCGGCAGTGATGGGAGGTGTATCCAGTTGGCATAAAGGCGCCCCAGCTTTTCGCCGTTGATATAGACATGCGCGTGACCTTCACCAAGTATTTCCTCAGTAGAGGCATTCTCAGGAGAAAATCGGAAGTTTTGCGGTGTCACGTGCAAGTTCCAACCTGCCATCGGATCTTTAATCATCTTGATCGCCACGCTGGGGGCATTGCTGTCGGCCGGTAAGTTAGTGACAGCAGAGTGGTCATGGGCTGCCATCTCCGCATTGCTACCATGTTGAGACGGGTCAGCATGGTCGTGGCTGTCAAAGGTGCTGCCGCTGCCGGCCGCGATCACAAAGCCGACGCCGCCGCCAAAAATCAGCCCGATGGCGAAGAGAGCGAGTGAACGGGACATTTTGTCCTCCTCAATAAATGAAAGCTCCCGCCGGCGGTGACCGGCGGGAAAGCAATAGAGGAAAGGAATCAGGCGGCGGCGTTCGCGCGTTTGCCTTCAGCCTGCCAGAAGTATCCGGCAAAGCTTCCCAGCAACACCCAAGCGGCCATGCCGATGCCAAAGGCTCGGGCGGCAAATAGCGCGCCGATCTCGGTCGGAACCGGGCCAGCGAAGGTGTCGGGTTCAGGCGCACCGACGACGTGAGGCGCTATCAGCAGTCCAGCGGCGATCAGATAGCTCACCAAGTTGCCTCCAAAGGCGATCAACCACATGGCGACGCCAGCTGTGGCAACAGTAGCAGTCCACCATACTTGGCGCACACCGACATCTGCTGCGGCTACGCCTGGCACTTCAGGCGCCAGCGACAAGCCAGGCGCAAAGTGGAAGGCAACAAAGCCAGCCAAGCCCCAAAGCAAACCGGTGCGACCGTTAATCTCACGACCCTGTTGTTCGGCAATCGACATAAGCGCCACAAGGGCCAATGCATAGCCAGTATACGTCAGCATCGTGAAGATGATGCTTAGGCCGTCGCGCACCGGCTCGGCGAACATGCCGGGCAACTCGGGATGCGCAGTCACAGGATCAGCGCCAAAATGCACCAAATCGCCACCCTCATAAAGTTCGGCGTGGAGAAGTACAGGCTGCACGAAATAAAGCTGCAGCAAGGCGGCAATCAGCCCCGCTGCAGCACCAGCGAACAACGCGCTGGTCAGAATACGACTGAACATGGTCTTAGTGGCAGGGAAAGCCAGTTGCGTGGCGCACATCGTGAGCAGCGTCATGCAGGCCAGAAGCTTGAGCATGGCCGGTCACAGTAACAACACCCAAACCCAGAATAAGGGCGAACACTGCGGGCAGAATGGTTGATCCTACAGCGGATGCTTTGATAGCGTTTGTCGTCATTTTAGTCCTCCTTGCCGTCACACCCGACGGCGCAAGTTACGTTCAATATACGGCCGGTCTCCTGACTCGCGGGTCGATGCCGTCTTCCCCCTTCCCAGCACTCTCGCACCAGTGGAAATGGAAGGTAGCTCGCCGCTCACAGTCGCGGGGGCGGTTGAGGTTTCGGTGCCGCGATTTGGTCCACCGTCCTCATTCCCGTTTCAGCTCTAATGCATTTGCACCTTTGAGCACCGTAATGACTGTTTCTGTCCGATTAGGCGGTAGCAGGTCAAGTACGAAACCGGCATGCCTAAGTTCCGCAGCGCCAAATTGATTTGAAATCTGCTGCTGTCAACACTGTACTGAATGCAATAATTCACCGCAGGAGCTACTAATATCGTGGTGCGGGTGGTTTACTGCACATCTGCGGGAATGCGAGCAATAGCCTTGAAACGCAGCTTTCCAAGTGGCCTTGCATCCGCGAAGTTACCGTCTGGGCTTTCCTGATACATCCGGATGAATGTCAGGATGTCCGGCAGGTCTTGAGCAGTTATCTCACCGAAAAGATAAGCAGTCTTGTCGTTCTGTCGGACTGCAAGCGTTTGTGGTCGCATGCAGCCGGACATGCAATCGACGTGCTGCAATTTTGCCTTCACATTCGCTGCCTTTAGCGTTGATACCACTTGATCATACAGGGTTGGATCCGCGTCACGGCAGGTTCGGCATAAAGTAAGCGTTGGTAGGTGCATGCGCCGAGCAAGTCCTTTTTTGAGCAACCTTCTTTATGATTCAATATCTGCGGGTGGTTACTGGTTCGATTTCGAAACTTGGTTTTGTCGCGGTGCCTTTAGAAAAGTCAATACTTGAGCGATCGGTAAGCTCGCCGGAGTAGGCACCTACAATGCCAACATAGATTATTCAGACTTGTGGCACGAGAAATTTTTCTTGTCCGGCAAATCGAGGAAACAGTTGCTCAGGCAAAAAATCCGCCGAATGAAACTTGGGGCAATGTCTTCAATGATCGCCCTCGAAGTGCCTCTGGATCACTGGTACCACCAGCAGTAATCCGGCACCTCCGACAATGAATACGTCTGCCATGTTGAAAGTCGGCCAGTGTGCAGATCCAATGAAAAAATCAAGGAAGTCTGTTACGGCTCCATAATGGATGCGATCAACGACATTGCCGAGCGCGCCACCTATGATCGCCCCATACGCAATCGCTTCTATACTGCTCTCTGTGCGAAGCATCATGATCAGGAGCCAGGCACAAATGATAAGCGCAAGAAGCAAGAGGCCCCACCAGGGGGCGCCACCCAAAAGCCCGAAGGTTACGCCATCATTGCGATGGAACGTGAGATTAAGCCCGGGAAAGACAGCGATCCCGTCTTTTAGGGTATCGGCGCTCGCGACAACCCAGGCTTTTGTTACCTGATCAGTGGCGACGGCGCCGACGACAGCTAGTATGCCGAGTACTTGTGTTTTGTTGACTGTCAACATGTTGCAACGTAACTACTTTGGATACCATTGGCCGGTCTGCGCTGAAGCGGCTGAATAGGTTAGCTAGATTGGGGAAAGGACTTCCATAATTCGGCTCGGTTACCCTGCTGGGTAGCTCGAAAATATTTCGGTCGAGCCGTCTTTCTGGATCAAGAAGACGTCGTAGGCATCGCGTTCGTCTTCCGGCCCCATCCCTGGCGAACCATAGGGCATTCCGGGGACTGCGAGACCGACCGCATCGGGGCGTTCGTTCAGAAGGCGGCGGATGTCGGCTGCAGGCACATGTCCCTCGATCACGTAACCGTCCACGAGCCCAGTGTGACAGGAGACCATGCGCTGCGGCACTCCGTTGTCGAGTTTGAAGCGCACGAGAAGGCCGCCGAACATGTCCTGGCCTATTGGTGCGAAGCCGTTCTCCTCAAGATGATTCATCCAGGACAGACAGCAACCGCATCCATTGGTCTTGCGGACGTCTATTGGGGTTGCCTCCGCGAGGGCCTGCGCCGCCGGTAACAGGGCGAGTGTGATGGCAAGAGCTTGGATCATGCGTCTCATGGGTCAGAGCCTTTCGGTTGTCGTTTCGGCAATGTCGCTGCCGAGGTTTTCATTCAGAAGCGCCCGCGCCTCGACCAGACGCAAAAGCGCGGCTGTATCATCCGCTTCGCTCTCAGCCGCTTCGGCAAGTCTGTCGTCAGAGAGGGGGTCAGTAGGGCGTCCATCCACGAGGACTTCGTAGTGCAGGTTCGGGCCCGTCGCCGTGCCAGTCGCGCCGACGCGACCGATCACATCTCCCGCCGCAACGCGTTGGCCTTGTGCCAGGCCCTCGGGCACAGCGCTGAGATGCGCATAGCGTGTCATTGTGTCTGAGCCGTGGGCGATTTCGACCACGCGACCATAGCCGCCCCGCCAGCCGATGAAGCTGATCCGTCCCGGTGCTGTCGCTTGAACCGGCGTTCCGCTTGCCGTCGCGAAATCGACACCTGTGTGCATCCGGACATTGCCGTAGACCGGGTGCGTACGGCGGCCAAATACCGAGCTTAATCGCGCCCCTTCGACAGGCTGTGCAAAAACGCGGAGAACCGTGCCATTGACGTAAATCGTTGCCCGATCGCTACCGCTTACCGGCCAGACAACTTCATAAAGTGCGCCGCCGATCTCCAGCGATGCAAAGGTAAGTTCCGGCTGACCAATTCTGTCTTCGCCAACACGGGCCTCGCGCCACAGTAGCCGAAGCGTTTCTCCGCCGGTCACCTCACGACGGAAGTCGACGATTCCACCCAGCATCTGTGCCAAATCGACAGCGAAGCGGGCAGGCATCTCGGCTTCTTCCAGCGCGGCAAAAAGCGAGCTGTCGATCACCGCTTCGCCCGCCGATGTTATGAAGTCGGGAGCCGGGGTCACGACCTGCGTGGCCAACTCTTCGCCAAAGATCGCCTCGATCCGCACACCGTCCTCGACGGAGAGCGCGACGCTGCGCGGGCTGCCGTCCATCGTCGAAACAACGGTGACCGAATGCCCAGGCCTAAGTCGCCTCAGATCATATTCCGCGCCGAGGGCCAGAGCGACCTCGGCACGGTCAGTCGCTGAGAGACCTGCTTCTTCAAGAACGGTGTCGAGCGTCTCGCCGGTTGCGATATCGCGTGACCAGTTGGAGAGCGGAGGTTCTATCGTCGGTAAGAGAGTATCGGCGCTCGCAACCTCCAGACGTGGCATGGACTGGAGTGGTATTGCGGGCTCCACACGTGTTTGTGCGACCTGCGGTGTTTCCGTTTCAATAGAAGTGGGAAGCGGGAGTTGAGGTGGCGACCAAGTGGTTGCAGCTGCCAGACCGGGAGGGATCGGATCCTTCGACCAGATGCCCGATATTGCCAACCCGCCCACCGACAGCACCGATACGAATGCGAAACCTGCCGCGATTGTTCTAATTCTCATGTTGCCCCCCAGTTTCTCTATTGAGCGCACGCCGGATTTTCGGCACTGCGAATTCCCTCGGCTCGTGATAGTCGATCATGGTGCTGAACCGGCCTTTCGCGTCGAAAAGGAAAACGCTGGCAGTGTGGTTCATGGTGTAGTCGCCACCTTCGGTCGGCACCCGCCCATAGCGTGCGCGGAAGCCCTGTGCTGCGCGCGCAATTTCCTCTTCCGGGCCAGTCCACCCGCGGATCGACGGATGGAAATAGCCGACATACTCGGCCATTGCCTCGACAGTATCCCGCTCTGGATCGACGGTGATGAACACCACGTTCATTCCCTCCGCCTCTTCGCCCAGGTCATCAAGCCAGCCGGAAATATCCGACAGAGTCGTCGGACAAACGTCCGGGCAATAGGTGAAGCCGAAGAAGACCATTGACGGGCTGCCGATAAGGTTTTCGGGTCCAACCTCGTTACCTTCGTGATCTGTCAGGCGGAATTCCATTTCAGATAGGGCAACCGGGCGCAACCCCGCTTGTTCGGGCGCGCCGGGGCCATCGACCTGCCACCACCCAACAACAAGTGTCAGGATGATCGCCGCGATGCCAGCGAAGGCATACTTGAGGATCGACCGTCGGGTCATTAGCTCTCGGGACCGCGCGCTGCAATACCTAGAATTGGAACCTCGACCACGATCTCACCACCGTCCGAGAAGTCGAGCGTCAAGGAAAAGCTTTCGCCCTTGGCCATCGGTCGCTGCAAGCGCATCAGCATGGCGTGAAGGCCACCCGGTTCCAGAGACACAGATTCACCCGGCGCAATCTCGATCTCGCCTGCAGGTGCCATTGAGCTAACACCATCGGCATTTGTGGATGTCTGGTGAATATCAGGCATCATCGCCAAATCCGTGCGGAGGCCAGTAAGTATCACAGCCTCGTCGCCTGTATTGCGGATTGTCATATACGCGACACCCGGACGGTTTACGCCGATTGACGCGCGCGCCCAGGCATCTTCGACGACAACGTCTTCCGAACCAGCTTCTACCGGGGTCGCTGTGCTTGATGCGAACATGCTTGCGGCCATCAGGCCATAGAGTACTGTCTTCACTTTGCGGTTCCCTTTTTGACCACTAGCTGCCAACTGCAGCTACTTCGGCGTCAACCTGTTGTCTCAATTCGTCCATTCCAAACGGATCTAGCGGCTTGCCATTGATGTAGAACGTTGGGGTCTGGCGAACGCCCATTGTTTCTACGTCCGCTTTGTCCTGATTGACGATTGCCACGATATCGGGTGATTTCATCTGCTCTATCGCAAGTTCGAGATCGAGCCCGGCTCCGGCCGCGATCTTTCCCAGCTTTTGTTGATCAAACGCCCCATGCGCCGCCCACGCGTCTTGATAAGCCATTAGAGCATTTAGCACCTGTTCGAACTTGCCCTGCATCCGGGCCGCTTCTAGCAACTTGACGGCTATATCCGAAATCGGTCCGTGAAACGGAGTGTATCGTATGACAACACGCACGGCTTCGGGATTTTTGTCCAAAATATCTTTTACGACGGGGTGAAATGCGCGACAGGCCTCGCAGGCTGGATCGAGGAACTCAACGATGGTCACGGGGGCTTCAGCGGGCCCCAAAACAGGCGAATATGGTCGCATCAAAGCGTCCGCCAACTCTGGCGCGACAACCGCACGTTCAGATGACGGTTTTGGTTGGTTTACATACCACGCGGCCCCACCAAAACCGGCAGCACCCATTGCGAGAACGGAAATAATCAACCCGCGTCGGTTCATGATTTTTTCTCCTTGAGAGATAGGACTGAAAGCGCACCAATAAGCGCAAATGTAACAACGGCCATCAGCGGAATGGGGATGCCTAACACCAACTGGTTGTCGTCAGTGCAAGAGGGCCCCGTCGCAGTACAAGGTTGGACGCGTTCAGGTATGATCCCGACATATAACCCCATATGCCAAGCAGCCACTGCTGCGCCACCAAGTGCGAGTACGACACCGTACCGACCAACACGCGGATCTTGCCACCATAGTCCCAGCCCAAGAATTATCGCCAGTGGAAACATGAAGGCGCGCTGGAACCAGCAAAGAACACAAGGTGTCTGCCCCAGCACTTCGCCAATGAACAGAACAGCAAGCGAGGCGATGAGGGCGATCACCCAAGCCAGCCCGAGGGCAGTTTCTCCGTATAATCGGTTCATTTGGGTCAGAGCCTCTCTCTTAGATCGGTAAGTATCTCTTCGGCAGAGGTGCCATAAGCCCAAGAGTCGGTGAAGCGCGCCTTTGGAGAGGTGGTCCTGCTTTTTCGACCAGAATGCAGCCCAGTTAAGGTGGATCAGGGTTTCACATCAGGCTGCCATTTTCATGGGTTCCGGTTTGCTGACATGGACCTCTTCGGGGGTCAATATGCCATGGGTCGAGTGGGGCCGCTCGGCGTTGTAATAGGCCAGCCATTTCCCAATACCGTCTCGGGCCTGTGACCCGGTCTCGAAGGCGCGCAGGTAGACGCATTCGTATTTCAACGACCGCCACAACCGCTCGATCATGCGATTGTCGATCCAGCGGCCCTTGCCATCCATCGATATCTTCACCTTGGCCTCCTTCAGCTCATCGATCCAGTCGCTGCTGGTGAACTGCGATCCCTGATCGGTGTTGAAGATCTCCGGCGGGCCATATTTGGCCAGCGCCTCTTTCAGCGCCGCGACACAGAAGTCTGCCTCCAAGGTATTCGACAGCCGCCAGGCCAGCACCTTGCGGCTATACCAGTCCATGATCGCCACCAGATACAGGAACCCCCGCTCCATCCGGATATAGGTGATGTCGGCGCACCAGACCTGGTTGGGCCGGTTGATCGCCAGTCCCTTGAGCAGGTAGGGATAGATCTTGTGCGCCGGGTGCTTCTTGCTGGTGTTGGGCTCCTGGTAGATCGGCACCAACCGCATCAGGCGCATCAATCGCCGCACACGATGGCGGCCACATTTGTGACCCTGCCGCTTCATGTGCCGCGCCATCTGGCGAGAGCCATACCACGGGGTCTCCAGGAACTGCTTGTCGATGATCTCCATGAAGGCCAGGTTCTCAGCGCTCTCCCCCTTGGGCCGGTAATACAGCGTCGAGCGCGACAGTTGCAGCAGCCTGCATTGCCGCCGCTGGCTCAGCTCATGATCCTTGCTCACCATTTTTTGCCTCGCGTCCCGAGCAGTTGAACCGAGGCATTCGCTAAAAAATCCCGTTCCACCACCAGCTGCCCGATCTTCGAATGCAGCTTCTCGATCTCTGCCTCCTTCCCCTTCCCGGGATCAGCGCCTCGCCGGGTGAACGCCGTGGCCATGTTCTCGATCGCCGCCCGCTTCCACGTGCTGATCTGGTTCGGATGCACGCCATACTTCTTCGACAGCTCGGCCAGCGTCATCTCTTCTCGGATCGCTTCAAGCGCAACCTTCGCCTTGAACTCAGGCGTATGCGTCTTTCTCTTTGCCATTTCGGATCGTCTCTCTCGTCATACGATCCACCTTAACAACTGGTCCGAATTTCCGCGACCACCTCTAGATGCGATGTGTGGCCCATTGTGTAGCCATTTGGTGCTGAGGCCTCCTCGATCCGCTCATAGAAGATCGGAAAGGTCTCGGACGTCTCAGCAATCTGCTCCGGCGTGCCGGTCAGCCCAATGATGCCTGCATTGAACAAGGGCACATACTCGGCCAGCGCAGCGGGTGTGTCGCGTTCAGGATCAATCGAGATGAAGATAGGCTGTATTTTCTCTGCATCTGTTCCTAGGTCTTCCATGACGGCGGCAACTTCGGCGAGCGTCGTTGGGCATACATCTGGGCAGTTGGCAAAGCCAAAAAAGACAAGCATCCACCGCCCGGCAAAGTACTCATCCGTCTGCACCAATCCACGATGATCGGTCAGTTCGAAATCGGCGTAAAACGCAGGGTTAGAGGCATTAGCGTCGGTATCGGTCGAAGGTTCGAAATACTGGAATGCCGCAAAGGCAAGAAGCGCTGTGCCTGCCAGACCCCACAATAGTCTCTGAATAACTGAAAGACGCACGTTATTTCGCCCGTTTGATTCTCGGTTTTGAGCCGGTTTACATCCTCTAGCTACTGTAGGTTCAAGTGGTTTTCTAAAGAGCGCGCCAGAGATCGCCAAAACGTGATTTCCGCGGTTGCGCCATGAGTGAGATAAATCTACATTCACTAGAGGATTAACGGGGTTTCGACATGCTCACAATTGGGACTCTTGCGAAGAGGACCGGCACCAAGGTTCAGACGATCCGCTACTATGAGCAGATTGGATTGATGCCGGAACCTGGTCGGACTGAAGGCGGGCAACGTCGCTATGGTGACGCTGAACTTGATCGCCTCGCATTCATCCGGCACAGCAGACAGTTGGGATTTCCGCTCGACGCGATCCGGGAGTTGCTTGATTTGTCCGACGCGCCGGACCGGCCCTGTCACGAAGCCGATGAGATCGCACGCCGACAATTGAAGCTCGTTGAGCAGAGAATGGAGCGCTTGAAAGCGTTGCGCGCGGAATTGAAACGCATGGTCAAGGAATGTAGTGGCGGCAACGCATCGCAATGCCGCGTCCTTGAAGTGCTAAGAGACCATTCGGAGTGTCTGACCGAGCACGATCAAATTGGGGTGTGAGTGAGCACAGAAAACTATTCGAAGTTTTTGCTTGAACCTACAGCGACTGTAGCAATTATCTCTGTACTCGAAAGATTCGAGGAGCCCCATCGTGGCACATAATGACCCTTTATTGACCGCAACCCCGATCCTGGATTTTGGGGCGGCGCCCATAGCGGAGCTCATCGCTGCAAGGGGTTGGCGTGATCTGTCCGACACCGACAAGATTGGCGCGATCTATGACTATATCCGCAACGAGATCGCCTTCGGCTACAACCGCGCCGACGACATTCCAGCGTCCGAGGTGCTGTCTGATGGCTATGGTCAGTGCAATACGAAGGGCACGCTCCTTATGGCGCTCCTTCGGGGTGTGGGCATAAAGTGCAGAATCCACGGGTTCACGATCCACAAGGGCCTTCAGCGCGGTGTTGTGCCGGAGCTGGTCTACCCGATTGCGCCGGAAGAGATCCTGCATTCGTGGATCGAGGTCGCACTGGACGGCAAGTGGATCAATCTCGAAGGCTTCATTCTCGACAGCGCGTTCCTGAAGGTTCTGCAATCGTCGTTTACCGACCGCGAGAGTCTGTGCGGTTACGGTGCTGGGACGGATTGCCTCAACGCGCCGCCTGTCGAGTGGACAGGGCAGGACACATATATCCAGGATACCGGGATCGTGCAGGATTTCGGAACGTTCGACACGCCCGACGCTTTCTATGCAGAGCATGAGCAGAAATTCGGGCGTTTGCGCGGATGGCTCTATCGGAACATCATCCGGCACTGGATGAATGCGCGTGTGCGGGCCTTCCGCGCAGGCCGTCTGAAACCCGACGCCTCAATTGCGCACCAGCATGAGGGAGAGACCCGTGCCGCATGATCACCATGGTCACAGCCATGCCCATCTGGACCCGTCCAGCGGGGATCGCCGGGTAGCAATTGCGATTTGGGCGAACGGTCTTCTGACGGTTGCGCAGATCGTCGGCGGCATCTTCGCAGGGTCTCTCGCCCTGATCGCGGATGCGCTGCATAACTTCTCGGACATGGCCGCGCTTGTCATTGCCTTTGCGGCCCGCAAGATCGCGCGGCGGCCCGCTGATGAGCGAATGACCTTCGGCTATGGCCGGATCGAGACCGTGGCGGCCTTGATCAACTACACGACGCTGATCGTGATCGGGCTCTATCTGATCTATGAAGGCGGCATGCGCCTTATCGAGCCGCCTGAGGTGAAAGGGTGGACAGTCGTCATCATCGCGGGACTGGCACTGGTGGTTGATGCCCTGACGGCGGGGTTGACCTATTCCATGCAGAAGGGCAGCCAGAACATCCGCGCCTTGTTCCTCCACAACCTCTCCGACGCTTTGGCTTCAGTCGCTGTGATTGTCGGTGGCACGCTGATCATCCTCTATGACATGCGTTGGGTTGATCCTGCGATCACGATTGGTATCGCGCTCTATATTCTGTACCTGGCCTTCGCTGAGATTGGTGGCCCGATCCGGACGCTGATGCTTGGCAGCCCGCCGGACATTGATGGAGGTGACGTGGTGGCCGTTTTGCGCCAAACAGAGGGCGTTAGCGACGTCCACCATGTGCACTTGTGGCAGATGGAAGAGAATGCTCCAGCGCTCGATGCGCATGTCGTCGTCGAAGATGTTGCATGGGGCCAGTTGGAGCAGATCAAGGCAGAGCTAAAGACGCAAATTGGCGCTGAGTTTGGGATTGATCATTCCACGCTGGAATTTGAGCGTAATGAAGCTTGTGACGTCGAGGCGCCGCTGTTTGGACATGACAAGCACCAGATCGAATAGCTTAGGTGATATGCATGATTGATATCTTTGGGGCGGCACCTAGGACGACGTGGAAGCAGACCTTGTTGCTGCTGCAGCGAAAGGGCACTTTGTCCGCGTAGCAGACCTTGGCGCCAAGTGGGGGTAGATTCCGGTAGGGGGCAGGATCGTATCATAAGGCTTTCTGTCGGTGACGTTTGACGATCTCCGTGACTGTGTTTTTTGAGATCCCGAGATCGCGGGCGATCCAGCGGTAAGATCGACCATCTTCCACGGCCTGAAGCACCTTTGGCGCGAGCTTGTCGGATTTCGGACGTTGGCCGGGCTGTCTGCCGAGCTTTTTGCCCCTTGCCCGTGCGGCGGCGAGGCCGGATTTCACACGCTCGCTGAGGAGATCACGCTCAAACTGGGCAATGCCTGCCAACATGGTGGCCATCATCCGTCCGTGGGGCGTGTTGAGTTCAAAGGTCATGCCGTTCATGGCAACAACCGAGACTTTCCAGCCTGCAAGCCTGTTCAGGGTATCGAGCAGATCCTGGGTGGAACGCCCCCAACGCGAGAGCTCGCTGACCAGGATCGCATCGATCTGCCGGGTCTGCGCGAGATCAAGCACCCGACTGCGGGCGGCTCGATTTGCCGATGCCCCGGAAGCCGTTTCCTTGAACACGCCGATTACATCGTAGCCGCCACGTTCCGCGAAGGCGGTCAGTTCGGCCACCTGCCGCTCGCAGGACTGGTCGGATGTGGAGACCCTGGCGTAAATGGCCGCGCGCTGTCCCATTTGAACCCCCTTGGATTTTGGCCTTGCAAGCCATTGATTTTGCTGGTGCAGATTTTGTCCCGAACAGACTAATGACTAACAAGGACAATCCAGCATGCCAAGACGGTCCATTCTGACCGAACGACAGCGCTCTACGCTGTTTGATTTGCCCACTGATGAAGCCACCCTCCTGCACCACTACACCCTGGCCGATGATGATATCGAACATATCCGCACCAGGCGGCAGGCGCGTAATCGGCTTGGCTTCGCACTGCAGTTGTGCGCGTTCCGGTATCCCGGTCGTCTTCTGATGCCGGGGGAGATCATCCCCCTGGAAGTGAGCCGCTTCCTCGCTGCACAGCTTGGCGAACGCTCCGAAGACCTTGCCTGTTACGCCGAGACCGATGTGACACGGCGCAGGCACCTGATCGACCTTCGCCGGATTTACGGCTTCAAGATGTTCTCGGGCCGTGGTGCGCGTGACTTGAAGGCGTGGCTTGAGCGCGAGGCCGAAACGGCCCGTTCCAACGAAGACCTGGCGCGCCGGTTTGTCGAGGAATGCCGTCGGACACAGACCATCCTGCCCGGTGTCTCGGTCATCGAGCGGCTGTGCGCCGACGCCCTCGTAGCGGCGGAGCGCAGAATAGAAAGCCGGATCGCCGCCAGGGCTGATGACCAAATGAAGGAACGGCTGGACGCGATGCTGACCGAGATGGTCGATGGCAAGGTCAGCCGGTTCGTCTGGTTGCGCCAGTTCGAGGTGGGCAACAACTCGGCGGGGGCATCCCGGCTCCTGGACAGATTGGAATTCCTGCAGGCATTGGCAGTGCCGCCCGGAATCCTGGAGGATGTTCCGCCCCATCGGGTCACGCGCCTGCGCCGTCAGGGTGAGAGATACTTTGCCGACGGGCTACGCGACATCACCAGCGACCGGCGTCTGGCGATCTTGGCAGTCTGCGCCATCGAGTGGACCGCGACCATCGCTGATGCGGTGATCGAGACCCATGACCGGATTGTTGGCAAAACCTGGCGGGACGCGAAGAAACTATGCGATGCACGGATCGCCGATGCCAGATCTTCGCTGCAGGAGACGTTGCGGTCATTCAAAGACTTGGGCGCCGCCCTGCTGGAAGCCAAGGGAGATGACACATCCCTCGACGCGGCCACGGAAGCGGCATGCGGTTGGACACGTCTCGAAAATATGGTGGCAACCGCTGCCGAGCTGACCGACACGATGGCCGCCGACGCTCTGGCGCATGTCGTTCACGGATATCACCGGTTCCGGCGCTATGCGCCACGCATGCTGCGTGTGCTCGATGTCCGGAACGCCCCTGTGGCTGCGCCTTTGGTGAAAGCCGCCAAAATCCTCACCGAAGATCAGACCGATGCGCCCCGCCAGTCCTCGTTCCTGCGCCGCACGTCAAAATGGCATCGCCACCTCAATGCCCAGGAGCCCGATGACAACCGGCTTTGGGAGGTCGCCGTGCTGTTCCAGATCCGAGAAGCTTTCCGTTCCGGCGATATCTGGCTCCCGCATTCCCGGCGCTACGCTGACCTGAAACAGGCACTTGTGCCGATGGAGGCGGCGAAGGCGTCGCCGCGACTGACCATGCCCTTTGAGCCGGAGGTCTGGCTTGAAGATCGTAAAACGCGATTGGCGGAAGGCATGAATCGCTTGGCTAGAGCCGCCCGAACTGGCGCAATCCCAGGTGGATCTATTGAAAATGGCGTTCTCAAGTTGGATCGCCTCACCGGCACCGTGCCCGGCGATGTCGACGACATGGTGCTCGATCTCTATGGCCGCCTGCCCGCAGTCCGCATCACCGATCTGCTGCAAGAAGTCGATGACGATATCGGCTGCACTGAAGCATTCACTCATCTACGCACCGGCGTTCCCTGTAGAGATCGCATTGGGCTCTTGAATGTACTGCTGGCCGAGGGGTTGAACCTTGGGCTCAGCAAGATGGCCGAGGCGACCAGTTCTCACAATTACTTCCAGCTTTCCCGCCTGTCGCGGTGGCATGTCGAAAGCGATGCCATCAACCGGGCGCTTGCCATGGTGATCGAAGCTCAGACCCGTCTGCCCATGGCCCAGTTCTGGGGTGGTGGCGTCACCGCGTCCAGTGACGGGCAGTTCTTCCCTGCCGCCCGGCAGGGCGAGGCCATGAACCTCATCAACGCGAAGTATGGCTCCGAGCCCGGCCTGAAAGCCTATACCCACGTCTCCGACCAGTTCGGCCCGTTCGCCACCCAGAACATCCCGGCCACCGTCAACGAAGCGCCCTACATCCTGGATGGGCTGTTGATGAACGAGGTCGGGCGCAAAATCAAAGAGCAGTACGCCGACACCGGCGGCTTCACGGATCACGTCTTCGCTGTCACGGCGTTGCTGTCCTATCACTTTATCCCGCGCATCCGTGATCTGCCATCGAAACGGCTCTACCTCTTCGACTCTGCCGCCGCGCCGAAGGAACTGCGCGGTCTGATCGGCGGAAAGGTTCGGGCGAAATTGATCGTCGACAACTGGCCAGTCATCCTGCGGGCCGTCGCCACGATGGCGGCAGGGGCCATGCCGCCCAGCCAACTTCTGCGGAAGTTCGCCTCATATCCGCGTCAGCATGAGCTTGCCCTGGCGCTTCGAGAAATCGGGCGCATCGAGCGCACCCTTTTCATCATGAACTGGTTGCTCGACGTTGACATGCAGCGCCGCGCCCAAATCGGCTTGAACAAAGGCGAGGCGCATCACGCGTTGAAAAATGCCCTGCGCATTGGACGCCAAGGTGAAATCCGCGACCGCACCGCCGAAGGACAGCACTACCGAATGGCCGGTCTCAACCTGCTGGCTGCGATCATCATCTACTGGAATACGAAACACCTCGGCCACGCGATCAAAGCCCGAAAACGCGAAGGGCTCGACTGCTCGCCAGAGCTTCTGGCGCACATCTCACCCCTCGGATGGGCGCATATCTTGCTCACCGGTGAATACAGGTGGAAAAGGTAGGTCAGGATCAGCTTATGATACGATCCTGCCCCCAGCCGGAATCGACCCCGGCAAGGCATCGCCCAGACCTGGTTCGGTCGTGTCACAGCCAGCTTTCTCAGCAAATACGGGAAGACCTTGTGACCCGGTGCTGGTTTTGAGGTGTTCGGCCTGCGATAGAGCGCTTGAATGCCCATCCGCTTCATGCAGGTGGCCAGATGCAGCCGCCCAGTGGTGAAGCCTTCCTGACGGAGGAGGCCCTTCATCATCCGGCTGCCCGCGAACGGATACTCCATGTGAAGCTCATCAATCCGACGCATCAGTTTGAGATCATCATCACTGGTGGGACGCGGCTCGTAATAGAGACTGCCGCGGCTGATCCCGAGCAGATCGGCCTGACGCGTGAGGCTCAGCTTGTGGTCACGGTTGGTCATTTCTTTGCGCTCCCCAACAGACCGGCCTTGGCGAGCTTTCATCGGGCTTACGCGGCCCCACCGGGGCCACGGTCCCTCTTCAATCCCAAAAAATCATTTTCCGGCGTCAGCTGGCCAATCTTCGCATGCAACGATTTGATGTCGATCTCGGGCTCTTTCGACGCCTTCGGCTTGTCGTCGAAAACATCCGCCACGCCGTCGACGAGCTGGTTCGTCGGGAAAACCATTCACCGGATGGTTTTCTGTTCCTTCTCACTCCACTGCTTGATCTGGTTGGGGTGAACGTCAAACTGCGTCGCCAGTTCGCTCATCGTTTTGTCGCCCTTCAAGGCTGCCAATGCGACTTTCGCCTTGAAAGCAGGGCTGTGGTTCCGCCTGGGTCGTCTTGCCATGTTCGCTCCTTCGTCCCGGCTCGCTGCCGGATCAAGAGCGGAAAATCCACCTAACTCGACTGTTCAGACTTGTCGAGCCACCTCTAACAATCAAATAGCAACGCTCTCAACGCGCGCTTGACATTAATCATTGTTTAATATTCTATATACAGAACGAAATTCGAAATATCGAATATAGATGAACAACGCGATCATGGACGGACCCGTCCTGTGTGCCGCAGGGAGAAAAAGCTGAATGAGTGAGGCATGGAACCGTCCATTTTTCCATGAAGGCATGCGTCACTTCCAGGACATGCATGACGGACGACGAACGGCAGAAGCGATCGAAAAACATCGCAAGCACTATGCCTTCTGGGATGACGAGATTGAGATGATCTCTCAAGCGCCGTTCTTTTTCATCGCCTCGACTTGGGACGACTACGTCGATTGCAACATCAAATCCGGCGATCCCGGTTTTGTAAAAGTCGTCGACGACAACACCCTCGAATATCCCGAATATGACGGGAACTCGATGTACCGGACCCTCGGCAACATTCGTAAAAATCCAAACATTGCGCTTCTCTTCGCCAAGTTTGATGGAAAAAGCCGTCGCATACGCATCAACGGTGTCGCATCCATCCACGATGATGAGGCGTCGCTGTCCAGGCACTACGGGGCCAAGTTTGTGGTCAGGATCGGATGCGAAATCTATCCAAATTGCCCGCGTTACCTTCCCAACCTCGCTGAGGGATTACCGTCCCCGCATGTGCCCCGTGAAGGCCAGGGTGTGCCGCCTCCACCAGAGTGGAAGACACGCGATTACATCCGGCACGGGCTGCCAAAAACCGATCCTCATCGTGTGGATGCTAACGAATGAACATTCACCCGCTCAGTTCCGCCGACACATGTCGAAAACTCAACTCAGCCGCTTCTGGCGGTCCAGACCTGGTGGCGATCCGCTCACTATAGATCCAATCAAAACTGAAAAATCAGGGAGTCCTTTCATGAACAAAACAATGAAAAAAATGAGCACATTGGCTTCAGCAATGTTGCTAACCACGGCGATCGGTGCTGCGCCTTCAACTGCCCAGGAAGAAACCTTCAAAGTCGGTGTCGTCTCATTTCTATCTGGTCCGGCAGCCGGCCCGTTCGGCATTCCAGCCAGAAACGCGGCAGAACTCATTATTGATGCTGCAAATGCAGGAACACTTCCGGCGCCTTACAACACAGCTGGCATTGGTGGAGCCCAGATTTCGACCGTCGTGATCGACGAAAACTCAAAGCAAAAGAACGCTGATTTCGTCAAACTTGTCGAAAAAGACGGTGTCGATGCGATCGTCGGCTATGCATCGTCTGGAAGCTGTAAAGCGATTGCACCTGAAGCTGAGAAGCTAAAAACACTCACCGTCTTCTCAATTTGTGGAACGCCGCAAATCTTCGAAGAGATCGTGACAGAACCACAATATCTGTTCCGCACACTCAGCCATGCGACCATGGATAACGTCGCAGCAGCGCGATACGTGGTCGAAACCATGGGTGATGTGAGCACGATTGGTGGTATCAATCAGAACTACGCATGGGGTCAGGACAGCTGGCGCGACTTTTCTTTGTCCGTTGCGTCGCTCAAAGACTCTGTCACAGAAACGGAAACACAATTTCCGAAGATCTTCGCTGGCCAATACGGTTCAGAAATTTCTGCTTTGTTGAACGCCAAACCGGATGTTGTCCATTCTTCCTTCTGGGGCGGTGATCTCGAAGCGCTGATCATCCAAGGGTCCGGTCGTGGTTTGTTCGGGCGCAGCCAAGTGGTGCTGACATCTTCCGATACGGCGATCCCGCGCCTGGGAGCGCAAATTCCAGACGGCACTATCATCGGCGCGCGCGGCCTCAATGGTCCTTACGCACCAGAGACCGAATTGGCTGAATGGTTCCAGAAGGCATATTTTGATCGCTTCGGAACCGAACCTGTGAGCCCGGCCTATCAAATGGCGCAATCCATTTTGGCCATCAAAGCCGCTGCTGATCAGTCAAACTCGTCAGACCCTGAAGTCATTCGCGGTGCCTTGGCTGGCCTGACATTTGAGTCGATGTCTGGAGAAGTGAACATGTCGCTCGCCAATGGTCACCAGGCGATTACCGCCACTGCATACGGCACATATAAGTTCGATGCAGCATCAGGCAAAGGAACGGTCGAGAATGTTCGTACCTACAGCGCTGGCTGTGTGAACCCGCCAGCCAATGTTGGCTCAGTTGATTGGATCAAAGGTGGCTTTGAAGGAGCTGTCTGCGAATAAACTTCCCGAGAGAGATGGCTGGCAGACAGATGTCAGCCATTTCCGACCAACTTGCCGGGTTACCAGTCCATCAAAGACTGGTCAGCCCGGTTTTTCTCCAAGCTGAAACTGAGCAAAGGAGAGTTCAAAATTAGACTGGAGTATCAAAAATGCTGACCGCTATAGCGATCACAGTGGACGGCCTCGGGTTCGCCGCATGGCTTTTTTTATCATCAGTGGGGCTGACACTGATTTACGGTGTGATGAGGATCCTCAACATCGCCCATGGCGGGTTTTATGCGCTTGGAGCTTATTCCTCAGCATGGGCCATTGGTCTTTACGCGACAACTGGCTCCCCCATCGTCTTTTCGTTTCTTCTCATTCCGCTTGCCGCGCTCATCGCCGGTTTAGCCTCCGGCCTTCTGGTGGAACGAGGCGTTCTCAAATTCATGTATGGCCGTGATGAAGTGCTGATGGTTCTCGTGACCTACGCGATCTTCCTCATTCTTGAAGACGCCACCAAGCTGATCTGGGGCACAGAATCCTACGTTGCCTGGCAGCCAGCTTTTCATTTCGGAACCATCGATGTCTTCGACATTCCCTACACCGTCTACAAATTTATCATCATATCCGTTGCCATCATCGTCGGTATCGCACTCTATTTCGTGCTTAATAAAACCCGCGTCGGCAAGTTGCTTTTGGTGGTTATTGAGGATCGCGAGATCAGCGCAGCCCTCGGGATTAACGTCACAAAATTCTTCACCGTGACTTTCGTTGTCGGTGCCGTTCTCGGCGCACTTGGTGGTGCCATCACCGCACCTGAAATTTCCGTTTCACCAGGAATTGGTGCTGAGATCATTGTTTTGTCCTTTGCCGTGATCGTCATAGGTGGCATGGGATCAATCGGAGGTGCCATGATCGGCGCTTTGATTGTGGGCTTTGCGCGCGCCGCCTCAGTCCATCTCTATCCGCCCGCAGAGCTCTTTTCGATCTACCTCGTCATGGCGGCTGTTCTCGCCGTGAAGCCCTACGGCCTATTCGCATTGGCAGAAAGCAGAAAGATATGATGTCCAAACTAGACCGCACCGAGATCGGGCTTCTGATGGCACTTCCAACCCTCATCCTGATCGCATTCATCCTGCCCAAATGGGTGGTGAACTACATCCATGTGTCGATGGGCACCGGCATGGTGGCCCTTGGCGTCATGATCCAAATGCGGGCCGGTCTCGTCTCGTTTGGCCAAGGTCTGTATTTCTGTGTGGGAGGCTATGCAGCGGGTATGACTGCCAAATTCCTTGGCATCTCCGACCTGTTCGTGCTGCTGGCAATTGGCGTCGTAGCGGCTCTCATTCTGTCTGCAATCCTCGGGTTTCTCCTGCGCAGATACCGAGAAATCTTCTACGCGATGCTCACCCTTGCGATTTCCATGATCCTTTTCGGATTGCTTTCCAGCACCGAAGAGCTTGGCAGTACGGATGGGTTCAACCTGCCAACACCGACCTATTTGGGTTGGGCGCCAACAGGTGAAGTGGGACGCATCACGCTTTACATCTTGACCTGCTTCATTGCCATCGGATGCGCTATTGCTCTCAATCGTTTCCTGAAAAGCCCAATCGGCTATGTGAATGAAGCGATCCGCGAAAATGAACTGCGCGTTGAGTATCTCGGCACATCAGCGCACAAAGCCGTCCACATCACATATATGCTGGCCGCGGTCGTCTCATCCATCGGCGGTGTGCTGTGGTCTTTGGTTCTTGGTCACGTCGATCCGGAAATGACGAACTGGACGACCTCCGGTCAGTTTGTTTTTGTCTCAATCCTTTCCGGGATCGGCAACGTTGCAGCGCCGCTGATCGGTACGTTCATCCTTGAAATTGTACGCGTCTACGCGGTCGAGATATCGCCAAACACATGGCAGATGATTTTGGGAAGTGTCATGCTCCTGACCATCATCTTCCTGCCAAAAGGACTTTGGTCGCTGCTCACCCGCAAGAAAAAATCCAAACCACAGCAGACGGCATCAGCCCCTGCAGCAGGTGAATGATATGACAACAATACTTGAAACCAAAAACCTGGAAATGAAATTTGGTGCGGTCTACGCGGCCAAGGACGTCAATATCTCAATTGAAGCTGGCGAAATCCTGGGCGTCATCGGCTCCAACGGAGCCGGCAAAACGACTTTCGTAAATATGGTGACGGGATATTTGAAACCAAGTTCGGGAGACATTCTGTACCGCGGCAAAGACATCAAAGGAAAACCAACACGTGATATTACACGGTTGGGGATCTGTCGCTCGTTTCAAATCCCGCAGCTCTTTCCCGAGCTTCCAGTGATAGAAAATATGCTGATCGCTCTCACGATTGCCAAACAGGACAGGCCCGTGCTTTTCCGGCAAGCCATTGATGCGTCACTCCAAGAAGAAGCGTTGACCATGCTCAGACGCTTTAAAATTGATCAATATGCTGACCAGGAAATCCAAGTCCTGCCACAGGGTGTGCGTAAACTCGTCGATATTGCCATGGCAACTGTTGCCGATCCTGATCTTCTTTTCCTTGATGAACCGACAAGCGGTGTCAGTGCGGATGAAAAAATGGAGTTCATGCGCATCCTGATCAATGCGCTCAAAGAGACCGAAACAGCGGTTTTGTTCATCGAGCACGACATGGAGATCGTCGAGGAATTCTCGCCACGCTGCGTTGCTTTCTACGAAGGCACTATTCTTGCTGATGGTCCCACGGCGGATGTGTTGGAAAACGAAAAGGTACGGGAGTTCGTCATCGGCAGCGAGTTCCACCGCGGAGAGACGAAAGCCAAAGAGAGGGCCAACTAATGCTGTCCATTAAAAACATCAGTCTTTCCATTCAACGGGTTCCGATCCTGCACGATGTCAGTTTGGAAATTGAAACTGGCACAACATGTGGCTTGATTGGCCGAAACGGAGCGGGGAAAACCACTTTGATGCGCTCCATCATGGGGGCGCTGCCAGTCGAGCAGGGGAGCATTACGTTCAATGACACAGCTCTACATTCAGCACCGTCTCATGAGCGTGCAGCGTTCGGGATAGGGTACTTGCCCGAAGACCGTAGGCTCGTGCCGCACTTCACCGTTGAAGAAAACATTCTGGTCTCTTTATGGGCCACCAAAAACACCGACCAATCTCGGCTGAAATGGGTGTATGAACTCATGCCCGAAATTGGTCGTTTTGCTGACCGCAAAGCGCTCACCCTGAGCGGGGGACAACAAAAGCTTGTGGCCTTGGCCCGTGCGCTCGTCGCCGGTTCCAACCTGCTTCTTTTGGATGAGCCTTTTGAAGGCGTAGCCCCCGCACTCGCAGCACGCTTGATGGAAGTGATCGGTGATTTACGCTCAGAGAAGCTGACAGTTCTCGTATCGGAATCTGACTACACACATTCACAGAAGGTCGTTGACAGGGTCTATTCCATTGAGAGAGGCAAGATCAGTTTGATGGAAGCGGCCAAAGCAGCCTAAGAGCCCACTCTTTCTTCACCACAAAACTTGTACTCGCCGTCACCCGACATTCCACCCATAGAATAAAAGCAAAGTTCATCGACGAGCGACAAACATGGAGAGGTGGTTCGGTTCGTTTGAACAGTTTCGAGGCGTTTCGTAAGTGGATTTCCCGCTCGGTTATGCCGCCACCCGTTGCCCGTCAGGGCATGCGGAGCATGTCCCGTGAGGGGGGATTGGTGACGACGGGTTGAGATATGCCTGATCGGGCGTCTGCCCGTCCAGCGATGAATGTTGCCTTCTGCCGTTGTAGAAAGCCAGATATCGGCCCAGGCTTTCGCGGGCCGCCGATACGCTGTCATAGGCGCGCAGATAGACCTCTTCGTATTTGATCGTCCGCCAGAGCCGTTCGACCACTGCCCGGCAGTCGTTTGCATAGCAAACGATGAGAGGGAAGACATTGTCCCGCCACGCGCCCTTGCCGTCCATGCTGATCTGGATGTCGGCATCCTTCAGCGTTTTGATGAAGTCGATGGATGTAAACTGGCTGCCCTGATCCGTGTTCATGATCTCGGGTTTGCCGTGGCGGCGCATGGCGTCTTTCAAAGCTTCTATGCACGGTCCGGTTTCGAGCGTCGTCGACAGCCGCCAGGCCAGAACCTTCCTGCTGAACCAGTCCAGCACAGCGACCAGATAGACAAAGCCACGGGCCATGCCTTGCCCGGCAGGGCCTTGCGAAGCAAGGTCCCGAGAGGGGGATGTAGGTAATGTCCCTCTCGGCAGCATCCTGCGGATGCGCCTGCCGGGCAAGGCATCGCCCAGACCTGGTTCGGTCGTGTCACAGCCAGCTTTCTCAGCAAATACGGGAAGACCTTGTGACCCGGTGCTGGTTTTGAGGTGTTCGGCCTGCGATAGAGCGCTTGAATGCCCATCCGCTTCATGCAGGTGGCCAGATGCAGCCGCCCAGTGGTGAAGCCTTCCTGACGGAGGAGGCCCTTCATCATCCGGCTGCCCGCGAACGGATACTCCATGTGAAGCTCATCAATCCGACGCATCAGTTTGAGATCATCATCACTGGTGGGACGCGGCTCGTAATAGAGACTGCCGCGGCTGATCCCGAGCAGATCGGCCTGACGCGTGAGGCTCAGCTTGTGGTCACGGTTGGTCATTTCTTTGCGCTCCCCAACAGACCGGCCTTGGCGAGCTTTCATCGGGCTTACGCGGCCCCACCGGGGCCACGGTCCCTCTTCAATCCCAAAAAATCATTTTCCAGCGTCAGCTGGCCAATCTTCGCATGCAACGATTTGATGTCGATCTCGGGCTCTTTCGACGCCTTCGGCTTGTCGTCGAAAACATCCGCCACGCCGTCGACGAGCTGGTTCGTCGGGAAAACCATTCACCGGATGGTTTTCTGTTCCTCCTCACTCCACTGCTTGATCTGGTTGGGGTGAACGTCAAACTGCGTCGCCAGTTCGCTCATCGTTTTGTCGCCCTTCAAGGCTGCCAATGCGACTTTCGCCTTGAAAGCAGGGCTGTGGTTCCGCCTGGGTCGTCTTGCCATGTTCGCTCCTTCGTCCCGGCTCGCTGCCGGATCAAGAGCGGAAAATCCACCTAACTCGACTGTTCAGACTTGTCGAGCCACCTCTATCCAACGGCCCCGGCCATCCATCGAGATTTCCACCCCGGCTTCGGTCAGCGCATTCGTCCAATCGAAGCCGGTGAACTGGCTACCCTGATCGCTGTTCATGATCTCGGGCGGGCCGTATGCGGCCAGGGCCTCTTTCAAGGCCTCGATGCAGAAGTCGGCTTCCATGCTGTTTGATAGCCGCCAGGCCAGAACCTTGCGGCTGTACCAGTCCATGATGGCGACGAGATACAGAAAGCCCCGCCGCATCGGGATGTAGCTGATATCGACGCACCAGACCTGGTTGGGCCGGGTGATAGCGAGCCCTTTCAGAAGATAGGGCCAGACCTTGTGCTGCGGGTGCTTCTTGCTGGTGTTGGGCGTCTGATAAATCGGCATTACAGCATCATGCCGAATACCTGAAGCATGCCTTATCACTTAACGCGTTGAAATCTTTAATTTCAGGCAGCGTTAAGTGATTCAGGTTTTTCGGCATGTGCTTTAGCCGCATCTTGCGCATCAGGCGCCGAACACGATGACGACCGCATTTGTGCCCCTGACGTTGCATGTGCCGCGCCATCTGCCGCGATCCGTACCGTCGCCCATTGGGCTTGAACCAATGGCGCCTTCAACGGGCAACCGTTTCCAGGAACTGCTTGTCGATGATTGCCATGAACCGCAGATTCTCGGCGCTTTCGCCGACTGGTCGGTAATACAGGCCCGACCGCGTCAGCCGCAGCAGCGCACATTGCCGTCTCTGGCTCAACTGATGATCCGCGCTCACCATTTTTTGCCTCGCGTCCCGAGGCCGTCAGGCGATGCGAGGCACTCGCCAAAAAATCCCGCTCCACAACCAACTGTCCGATCTTCGAATGCAGCTTCTCGATCTCGGCCTCGGAGGCGCGGGCCTCATCGGATTTGCCGCGCTCAAAGGTCTGCGCCATGTTGGAAATCGCCGCGCGTTTCCAGCCGCTGATCATGTTCGGATGCACGCCGTATTTGCGCGACAGCTCGGCCAGCGTCAGTTCCTCGCGGATGGCCTCAAGCGCAACCTTGGATTTGAACTCCGCCGAATGGTTCTTTCTCTTCGTCATTCTGGATCGTCTCTTTCGTCATGCGATCCACCTTAAACGCTGGTCCGAATTTACGCGACCACCTCTCTCGTCAATGCCCTGGAGCAGGAAAAGGCGCTTGGAAAGGCCGGGAAATTGGCCGAGATGCTGACCAAGATCGACTTGCTCATACTCGATGAACTCGGATACCTGCCGTTCAATTCATCCGGTGGCGCACTGCTCTTCCACCTCCTGAGCAAACTCTATGAGCGCACCAGCGTCGTCATCACCACCAACCTCAGCTTCTCAGAATGGGCCCAGGTCTTCGGCGATGCAAAGATGACCACCGCACTGCTCGACCGCCTCACACACCGCTGCCACATCCTGGAAACCGGCAACGACAGCTACCGCTACAAAGCCAGCTCCGAAGCCGCAAAGAAAAAGAGAAAGGAGACGCCAACATCGACCACAACATAACCGCTGAGACATAAACAAGGGTGGGTCAAATCTCGGTGAAAATACCGGGTCACTTCTCAGCGGAAATCAACAAGGGTGTTTATGTGACCAAATCTGCGAAGCTGGACAGGCGAGCCGCCAGATTTTTGATGGCTTCAATTGCCTCGAGGGATACCGCGTCGGTCACATTGTCTTCATGCAATGAGATGGAAACGCCTGCGACGGCTTCACCGGAGGGTTTAGCAACGAGCGCCCCATAAGAAATCATGTTTGGCGCGGTGCCTTTGATCTCTTGCGAATAGCCGTTTTGGCGAACCTGCTGCAGAATTTTTAATAGTTCACTGCGAAATTTGGGATGGGCCTTGGTTACTTGCGGAATCTCTTCAGCTGGGTAAAGCTCACAGACTTCGTCGTCCGTAAGATTGGCCAAAAGCGCACGACCGGAGGCCATGCAACAAGCAGGCAAGCGCGTACCAGGCCGGAACTTAATTCCGAAGGGTCGAGGGCTGTTTCGCGTGGCGATGAAGAAAACATCAGGGCCTTCCAGGACTGTGAGCGTTGCCCCGTTTGTGCGAATGAGCTCGTTTTCTTCACAGGCTTTGTTGAAATGTTCAACGATCTCATAGCTTTTGATTTTCGAACTGGCGAGATCGAGAACCTTCAGTGTCAAATGAAACGAGCCGTCGCTCTGCTTTTCGAGGTAGCCTTCCTGCAAGAGCGTGGTGCAAATTGAATGGGCCGAGCTCATAGCGATACCCATATGATTTGATATTGTTGTCAGATTCTGGGGTTTTGTGCTTTTGGCGATGAATTCCAGCAGGTGCAATCCTCTGCTGAGTGCCGGTGCGGGGCTCTTTTTGGGACTTTTCATTTTTTGTTCTCTTTCCAGTCCCTTAGGCAGGTCGCAGGATTATTATTCAGTATATCGAATTCTTATCCTTGTCGGAGATCAAAAGCAATCTAATCATGAACGATCATCAGGCCGTGGACGGGGGCATAAGCGGGAAACGGCTTGCCACTTCGCGATAAAGAATGATATTCGATATACTGAACATTAACACACAACAAGGAGCTGAGTTATCGCCCCTCAATCCCGAGGCCATGAGCTGAACGCGTGGTGTGACTACCCTCCGGTCAGCGTCGATTATGCTGGAAGCGGTCCGCTCTCTGGAACCACTTTGGCTGTGAAAGACGTGTTTCCTGTAGAGGGTTATCCAAATGGGTGGGGTCAGCCAAGCCGACTGGCGGAAGCGCCAATTGATCGCGAAACGCATATTGAGGTGCAACGACTGCTAAATGCGGGCGCTGTATGCGTCGGGAAGAGTCAGTGCGAGGAACTGTGCTATTCGCTGATGGGGTCAAACAAACATTATGGGCAACCGGTCAACAGCCGCGCCCCCGACAGATTGACGGGCGGATCATCTTCTGGGTCTGCCTCCCTTGTGGCAGCCGGCGCGGTTGACATGGCAACGGCCACGGACACGGCCGGCTCCATCCGGGCCCCGGCATCCTTTTGTGGATTGATTGGGCTCAGACCCACCCATGGTGTTCTGTCCCTCGATAAAGCCATGCCGCTTGCCCCAAGCTTTGATTGTTTTGGTTGGTATGCAAAAGATGCGCAAACCTATTCCATGGTCGCTGATGTGCTACTGGGTCCGCCAGTGCCCGCCAAACTGACCCGTCTGTTGACCTTTGACCCTTTCAACACGCTTCTGTCCGGACCTCAGGAGCGACGCGTATTTGAGGTCGGGGCACAGAAGGTGACACAGCATTTCCAGGTGACAAAGACCCTCACATCGCTTGGGTTCTCGTTTGAAGAGGCCTCACGTATTTTCATCACGCATCAGTCTTATGAGGCTTGGCAAAGTTTGGGCCCCTGGGTCAGTCGCGTGAATCCTGATCTTGATGATGCGATCAAGGAGCGGTTTCGATTTGGGTCAACCATCACGCATGACGATTTTTTGGATGTCGCAACGCAAAGATCAGCAATTGAAGAGGCGCTTGAGACCATACTTGGCGAAGATGGCGTTTTGTTGCTGCCGACTGTGCCCAGCTGCGCGCCTTTGAAGACCAGCAATGCATCGGAACTTCAAGCTTTTCGCTTGCAGATGATACAATTGCTCTGTCTTTCAGGTCTTGCCAGACTGCCTCAAATCACATTGCCCTTAATGAGCGTTGATAACGCGCCCTTCGGCATCAGCCTGCTTGGCCCGAAAGGATCAGATCGAGAATTGGTTTCGCTCGGTGAGCAAATTATGACGTCACACAGTGTCGCCAGCTGAGAGGACGATTGCCTCTCCATGTGGCGTGGCTTTGGCGGCTCGGTGCCAGGCGGCTTCACATTCAATTAGTTTTTGGCCGGTGGTGAGTTTTTTGGCCACCACAATTTTCTCCAGAGCGACAAGCCAGTGTTCATAATACGAGCGTTCCAGACCTGAATGGATCTCGGCGGACAGCGTGTCGGCCCACTCGTTCCAACCAAAGAGTCCATTTTGGTGCAGATTGACAGCCATTGCAAAAGCTTGCGCCTCCCAAGGCTCGTTGAAGACGGGCTCATCTTCTTTTAGCGCGATATCTGGGAGGCGTTTCAGATCAAGATCAGTCATCGGAAATACTCATATAAGGCTCCCACAAGTCGAGCGTGATTGTATCGATCTCATTGCCTTGAGCGCCCCATAGGGCGTGTGATGAGAACGTCACTTGGTATAGCCAATGGGGGTGCTCTCCCAAACCTTGACTGTTCATGTCTGGCAGAACGTGAAACCCATGTATCTTTGTGATGATGCCTTGCTTATTGCGGGCATAGCTCGGCAGGCGCGTATGGGTTTGCGGAAGATCGCTGATGGTCCTGACAGATTGACCGATTTCAAATTGAGGACGCCCCTCAGGTTTTCGATCCGCAGGCTCACCGGCGAATAGAACCGCTTGAACATCGCCTGCGGCAAGCATGCGCTTAACGGCTATGGGTGGTTCCATGGCTTTGGCCGCGTCAATCTCAGCATCGCTGACCATCCCGCGTTCTTTCATCAACTTGATCGCGGCCTCAAGCCAAATCTGATAATAGTTTGCGGTGAGATAAAAGGGTTTTGGCAAGGTCTCGCGTGCGCTGCGCGACATATCCAGGTTCCACAGTCCGCAGGCTCCCAAAGCAATCACGATCCCCATGGCGCGTGCTTCCCAATCGGCATGGAACACGGGTTCGTTTTCTTCCTGGCCAATGGCTCCAAAGCCCCTGACGCCGCCCAGATCGGCAGCGCTGCTCATGAAAGGGATCCAGCGTTAAGCGCAAACTCTGTTCCGATCATCGAATTTCTTGTGACGAGCGTTGCCAGCTTTTGCGCGTCCCACCCCTCAGTGCCGTCAGGACGTTGCGGAACCACGAGATACCGCATCTCAGAGGTGGAATCATGGACTTCAATTTTCCGGTTTGCAGGTATTATGGTTCCAAATTCCTCAAGGACCTTTCGCGGCTCTTTGACTACACGGGAGCGGTAAGGAGGTGACTTGTACCATGTCGGCGGCAGACCAAGTACTGACCATGGATAACAGGAGCACAGGGTGCAAACGACAACATGGTGCACCTCTTCGGAATTGAAGACCGCCTCGATATGTTCTCCTTGGCGTGATGTATAACCAAGAGAGTGGATTGCTGCCGTGGAATCTGACTTCAACCAATCCATGAAATCAGGCTCAGTCCAAGCTTTGGCAATCACATGAGCCCCGTTTTGAGGTCCGATTTTCGTTTGGTAAGTCTGTACGATTTCATCAACCGCTGCAGGGTCTATGTAGCCTTTTTCACTGAGAACGCTCTCCAAGGCGCGCACCCGTCCCTCGGTTTCAGTCAGGTGTGAATGATGGCTGTGCTTGTGATCATGATCTGACATCGTGAAGTGATTACCGCTGGTTTCAATTTATCTTTTATTCCATATTATTCTATATAATGAAGCATATTCAATATCAAGAATTTCACTTTGGGTGTTTTCAACGTCAGATCGCAACCGGGACATGGTCATGACGGGCAGGGTAACTCTTCTACGCAAGCCATCTGTGGCATTCGAGGACCAAGATCAAAGGTGGACTTGTTGATTGTCACTGAGAACTGACCCGGTAGCCCTATAAATTGTCACTGAGAATTGACCCATGTGAACACACTTCCCCGACGGTTTTGGTTGGGGGGATTAGGAGTGATCGACATGGGATTTTTGAGTGTCATTCGACGCTGGGCATTGCGTGACAAAATGCCAATCAGGGAGATTGCCCGGCGGACGGGTTTGTCTCGGAACACGATCAAGAAGTATCTGCGTGAAGGTGCGGTGGAACCGCAGTTCAAGACGCCCAAGCGTCCAAGCAAGCTGGACCCCTACGCGGATCGGCTGTCAGCCTGGCTTTTAATCCAGACGCGGAAGTCACGCAAAGAGCGGCGGACAGTGAAGCAAATGCATGCTGATCTTGTGAAGCTGGGATATAATGGTTCCTATGAACGCGTGGCAGCTTTCGCCCGGGCATGGCGTGAAGATCGGCATCGAGCGGAACAGACGACGGGGCGCGGCACCTACGTGCCTTTGGTGTTCGCGCCCGGCGAAGCCTTCCAATTCGATTGGAGCGAGGACTGGGCCAACATCGGCGGTGAGCGCGTCAAACTTCAGGTCGCTCATATCAAGCTATCGCACAGCCGCGCTTTCTTGGTGCGGGCCTACCCGCTGCAAACGCACGAGATGCTGTTTGACGCCCACTGGCATGCATTCCGCGTGTTCGGCGGTGTGCCTGGTCGCGGGATCTATGACAATATGAAGACCGCCGTTGATCGTGTGGGCAAAGGCAAGCAGCGGGACGTCAATGCACGCTTCAAGGCTATGGCCAGCCACTACGTGTTTGAGCCCGAGTTCTGCAATCCGGCGGCCGGTTGGGAGAAAGGCCAGGTTGAGAAGAACGTGCAGGATGCGCGCAACCGCATGTGGCAGGTCATGCCGGTCTGCGCCGATCTGGCAGAGCTGAACCAATGGCTTGAAGATCGCTGTATCGCCCTTTGGACAGAGACGCCGCACAAGGCTTTGCCGGGGTCCATCGCTGACGTGTGGGAGGCCGAGAAGCCTACGCTGATGGCACTGCCGCCGGCATTCGATGGCTTTATCGAACACAGTAAGCGTGTGTCACCCACATGCCTGATCACTTTCGAACGCAATCGCTACAGCGTTCCCGCCAGCTTTGCGAACCGCCGTGTCAGTTTGCATGTCTATCCCGAACGGCTGATCGTGGTCGCTGAAGGGCAAACGGTTTGCAAGCATGCGCGGATCATCGAGCGGTCTCATCGCAAGCCCGGCAAGGTCATCTATGACTGGCGCCACTATCTCGCTGTTATCCAACGCAAACCGGGCGCACTTCGGAATGGTGCGCCGTTCACGGAGATGCCGGATGCCTTCCGTCAATTGCAGGATCACATGCTGCGTAAAGAAGGCGGTGACCGAGAGATGGTCGACATTCTGTCTTTGGTCCTTCAGCACAACGAAGAGGACGTTTTGTGTGCAGTGGAGCTGGCACTTGAAGCAGGCGTCCCCACCAAGACGCACATCCTGAACCTGTTGCATCGATTGATCGACCGCAGACCGACAGATCACCCCGAGGTCGATCCGCCGGACGCACTGGCATTGCAGACAACGCCAGTGGCCAACGTCGGTCGCTATGACGGGTTGCGACAGACTGAGGAGAAGCGCCATGCGTCATGACCCAGCAGGAGCCTCTATCGTCATCATGCTGCGCAGTCTTAAGCTCTATGGCATGGCAAATGCGATTGAAGACTTGGTCGCCCAGGGCGCGCCAGCGTTCGAAGCTGCCACACCAATGCTGTCACAGCTGCTCAAGGCCGAGATCGCCGAACGCGAGGTACGGTCCATCGCCTACCACACGAAGGTCGCCCGCTTCCCCGCATACAAGGATCTGACGGGCTTCGACTTTGCATCGAGTGAGATCAACGAAGCGACAGTGCGGCAGCTACACCGATGCGAGTTTATCGAAGCGGCCGAGAATGTCGTTTTGATCGGCGGTCCCGGAACGGGCAAGAGCCACACAGCCACAGCAATCGGCGTCCAAGCCATCGAACATCACCGGCGTAAGGTGCGCTTCTTCTCGACCGTGGAATTGGTCAACGCGCTGGAGCAGGTGTCGCGTTACCCTTAAATCGGTTCTGCCTCAATCTGTGTGGCGCAGTGGCAGCATTCGGGCTCTGAGGAGTTCTGGTCCGGCGCGACCGTACATGGCGCGCTTGAGGGTCTTCAGGCGATTGACTTGGCCCTCAGCCTGACCGTTGCTCCACGGAAGTTCGATGGCATTGCGCACGGCCTCGATGTCGCGGTGCAGCGTGCGGGCAAAGCGCATGATTGGTGGGATGCCAGTCTCAATGGCCAGGTCGATCCATGCGTCCAGCGGGGCGGACTGGTCGCCGCGCAAAATGCCCTGAAACCGCATGGCAAGGCTCCGCATCGTGGCAAAGCTTGGCGATCCGGCCTTCAATGCATCTACCTTTTGGGCCTGGTCTGCGGTCAATTTGCGTCGCGGCTTGATACAGAGCGCCGCTGCGACAACCGGCGAAATGGCGTGACCGGTTTGCGGGTCCCGCACAGGCGCCAGGGGCAGCGGCGTGTCGGTCGGGCCTGCTAGAACGGTTTGTTCATCCCTTCGCCATCCGGCCAGCAGACGTTGCAAATGAGACAAGCTGCCCTCATAGCCATGGCGTTGAATTTCGACCAATAATTCCTGGCCGGACCGGATACCCTGTTTCCAGAGATCGGCCAGTATGCTCTCAAAATACCACGGCGACGTGGGCTTCAATGCAGCTCGGCGGCGGTCTGGTGGCGAGTCGGAGCTCAACCACTTCGCCACACTACGACGCGGGAAGCCGGTCCGACGTCCAATTTCGCTACAAGACAGCCCTTGATCACGAAGCGCATGGATGTTTCGGAAAATTTCCTCACGTGATTTCCGATGAGCAAGACGCGATCGCAGTAGATGATTGGCCGTGCTGATGTTTTCGGCATCTGACAATAGCGCCCGCCCGGTGGCGCGGCCATGCATATTCATCTGCTCTTCAATGGCCTGGCGCAGGTTCTGGACGAGATGGAAACGGTCTGCGACCTGCAGGGCTTGCGGTGCACCCTGACGTGCGGCCTTCGCATATCCGCCACAACGATCCCGACTGATGACTTCAATCTCAGGGTGCTGCCGCAGCCAGCTCGCACAGCTTTCAACGCTCCGATCCGGAAGAATATCAATTACGGTCTGCCGCTCGAGATCGACGATGATGGTTCCGTAAGTCTGCGACTTGCGCCAGCTCCAATCGTCGATGCCAATGACCGTTGGCGGCGGGGCGACGCTTTCCGCACACTTCTTGAGGTGTCGCAGCACCGTGTCATTGCTGACACCGACGCCTAAACGGCGCAAGAGCCGCTCGGCAGGCCGTCCACCCGTGGCGTGCCCCAGATGAACTACAATGTCATCAGCACGCGAAGTTCGACGTGCAAATGGACGCGCAATTGACGAGGTGTAGTCCGAAAAAGTCCGCCGCGGGCACGTGGAAGCGCGACATCGCCACCTGCAGACCCAGAGTGCGATTGTTACCTTGTCGCCAAGTGCAGGTAAATCCTGTAGCCGCCTTTGCCGCCACCCGTGACGACGCCGAGAATGCAAACCACAATCTGGGCAGATGCCTCTGGGTGCCAAAACACCGGATACAAGCCACCCGCCGGAATCACGTCGCTTAACGCCTTGAACCGAAACGTCGCTCCCGGGCGACCAGTGCTTTTTTGAAATCACGACTATCCCTCCCGAATGTTCCAAGCTCAGGATAGTTGCGCCACACAAATTGAGGCAGAACCCAATTAAGGGCTACGCGACAGAAGTTCCCGAAGAAAACATAGGTTGGGCAACCTAATACAAGCCGTTACGTTTTTACCGAGTAGATCTCCACAGATCCCACATGAAACGTTGTGCCGAAGCTTCCCAGTATGGTGAAGTCAAAGCAATCAGGAATGAAAGCGTCGCCAGTATCGTCCAAACTACGGCAGAATTCCTTCCAACTGAACAGGGCCTGGGTCTGAGTATACGATACCAGGCCCAAACCAGCGCGAGGCCAACCACTACGAGGATCGGAAGACGATAGGCAATAAACGGTCCAAGTAGTGTTAGCCAGGCTCCGCCCAATCCTATGATTGACAGGCCAATAGGTAAAACGCAGCACGACGCACTAAGCAGGGCAAGCAACCCGATACCACCGATCAAAACACGGCTCGGCCCCTTGTCTTCCTTTGGCGGTATTTCTGCTTCTGATGTCATATGTTTTGATTTCATCCTTGAGCCACTTGGCCAGCTTTAGAGTAACGTTCACATGGTCGCCAATGCCGCAATCTCCAAGCGATACTAGCCCCGATCAAGCATACCCGCGATTGCAGATGCGAGTAGACTGCCCAAGAAATCGCCAACGCGCCTAACCAAATCGGGATACCCACCGGTTTGGGTATCTCAGGCATCTGCCTTTTTGCGCTGCAGGTTCCTGACCCACGCTATCCATCCGCTCACGACAAGTGCAGCGATTCCAAAAAACAAGATGAGCAACCCAGTTCCCGAGGATAGTAACATGCTTGCTCGTGAGGAAAATCCGACTACAGAATTTATAAGTTGGTCTGCCCATGAAGCTTCATCCAGGAAAAGCCTCCCCCAGTAGAGGGCGATATATAGGCCGGCCAAAAAGGTCATTGCTCCAGCCGTTCGTCGCAAGAGGCCGACGCGACCTTGTACAAGCGTGGATAAACCCGATCCAACCAGCGTTCCTCCCACTGCCACAAGTGTCAGCACTGCGGTCGCTCCGGCCAAATAGGCCAAAAATCCAGCCAATGAAATTTCGCTCTCCAAAAGAAAGGACAGCCCGGCAACCGACATAAACACTGGTAGCGTGCAGGAGATAGAGGCGAGTCCGTATGAAAGACCAAATCCGAACGCTCCGTAGCGCGTGCTGACCTTGCGACAGGTTTCAATGACGGGAAGCCCAGGAAGCCGGACCGACGCAATCCAGCTGATGCCGATCAGTGCCAACATCGCTCCCAGAACGACACCAATCCATGGCAACGCTGGACCAAGCCACTCGGACCCGGCGGCCAGAAGAACACCGGCAATCACAAAGATCAAGACGAACCCAAGCGATACCAGCCCTGCTGAAATTACCGCGCGGATTAGGCGCTCTCCTGCAGGACGACCTTCGTGCTCCGCCATTTCTCGGGCGAACCACGCGGGCAAAAGCGCAAAACCGCAGGGGTTGACCGTCGCAACCGCGCCGGCGGTGAATCCATAGATGACGAGGGAACTCATGACGCAGCCGTACTGGTTTGGGCATGCAGGAAAGGCCGAAAGACCGCAGCGCCCAGTTGCACACCCTGGGCCAGCGACAGGTCAAACCCCCGCGCGGATTGCGGCTGGGATCGTTTCCAGGTGTCCAGATGTTCGGGGCTGCAGAACAGCAGCATCGACTTGCATTGGCTGTCTGCGGCGCAGGATTCGACCGCCACGACCCCGGCCCAGACCCGAGGGTCGGATGTCGAGGCATTTTCGACTGTCAGGCCATCCGACGAAACGTTCAGGCAGACGCGGGCCCCGCAGGTTGGGCAGTTGCAGACGATCTCGGCAGGTTTGCGGACCATCGCAGGGGTGCCGAGCGCATCAACGGCACAGACGGCGTAGACTGTGACATCCCCCAAGCGAACCAGAAAATCGGTTGGGCTGGTCGAAAACGGATATGCGAGAGCGATCTCTCCGTTCCGGACATGCACGAGATCGCGCCGTGCCAGTTCGGCAAGTACCTCCGCGGAAAACTGCGACGCCGGGGGCGGCGCGCCGTTTGTCATATAAGACTGCAGGATTGTTAGATGCGCCTGCCTCGGCGCGCCCGAAAGACCATCCCAGCGCTCTGCAAATCTGGATTCGCTCATTAGCTCGGGCAGGATATTCCGGAGTACCGGGTCCTTAAAGACCGAAGTGTCTGGCAATATGCTTTCAGTGCTGTTCGTCACTGGTTTCTCCTTAAGTTCCACGTGTCTGAATTTCCTAGGCCTAACCAACGTCCGCAGTCGCAATTCTGACGACCGGTTTGGGAAGCCGAGACAATGCCGCCACCGATTGCTGGTATCCCGTCTCCAGCAGGGACGGCGTCCGGGAGAGGTTCAATATGCCCGGTTCGTCGTCAAAATCGGGGACAATCCGGACAATTTCCATCCGGCGCTGATGCAGCTTGAATTCGGCTCGATCTTTGCGCGCGAGGGCGATTTCGAAGGCGCGGCCAATGGTGCCGATCAGTCCGGATGGCGCCAATTTGCAGGGGTTTGAACATGCACAGTCGATCATCAATGCCCGCTGCGCCCCGGTCGCGGCCGCGCGTACCAGCGGCGCGTTTTCGGCGACGGCACCGTCGATGTGCGGATGCCCGCCCAACTCAACCGGCGGGAAGATGCCGGGAAGGCTGACGGAGGCAAGAAGCGGCGTTACGATGTCGCCTGACCCTTCCCAGTAACAGGCCTTGCCGGTGATCAGGTCAGTCGTGACGATGGTCAACGGGATGCGCAAGTCCTCGAACCGGCGAACGGGAAGCTTTCGTTCCAGCCACTGGCCGAAGGCGCCGAGCGACAGCAGGCCGGGTCGGGAGCGCGGGTGCAGAACCCAACTCCAATTTGGCCGCAGCATTTGTCGCAGCCGAACCGTTCGCCACAGATCAGAAAGGTCATCGACGGACATGCCACCCGCCAGAAACGCACCATTCACGGCACCGATCGAGGTTCCGAGGATCCGGTCGTACCCGATGCCAAGATCCGACAGTGCGCGGACGAATCCGACTTCCAGAGCCCCGTGGCCGCCGCCGCCACAGAGGACAAGCGCCGTGTCGCCGCAGGTCAAACAGACCCGGCTGGCGTCACCGTCAGGCAATGTCTCGGCGGTGTTCATGGGCATGCCCGCCTTCGTTCAGCGACCCACGGTTTGGTCTGTTCGAAAGCGTCCGCCGCACTAACCAGCCCGCCGCCAATACCAGAAGGAGCACGCCTCCGATTTTGGCCACTGGCTGATCTATCAGCGACAAAAAACCGCCAAGCGAAAACCCTCCGACAGCCAGAATGAGCCCGCCGCAACAGACCAGCTTGAGCCCGATCAGTGCCGCCAGAGTTTTCTTGCCACCAGTCTCATTCATCCCGTCACCCCGCGCAGCAACTGAGTTTGGCTACGTCCTTGTCGAAGGTCTGTGCGGCAAGTTTCAGCCCTTCTACGGTGGTCAGGTATGGGAAAATCGTTTCGCCAAGCGCCTTGGTGGTCATCCCGAACTTGAGCGCCATAGCCAGCGTTTGGATCGTGTCGGAGCCCTCGGGTGCCGCAATCTGGCCGCCCAGCAGGCGGTCGGTTTTGGCGTCAGCCACGAGCTTGATCACGCCGCGGGTGTCTCGTGCGGCGGCGGCACGTGGCACGTTGTCGAGTGTGATTACGCTTGTCTTGACCTCGTGCCCTGCAGCCTTCGCTTCCGCCTCCGACAGCCCAACACCGGCCACTTGCGGGTCGGTGAACACGACCCAGGGCATTGTGGCATTGTCATAGCGCATCTGCTGCAGTCCAAGGGCGTTGTTGATTGCCACTTTGGCGCCGTAGGCCGCCATATAGACGAATTGGTCGCGGTCGGTGACATCCCCCGCTGCCCAAACACCGGGCAGCGTAGTGGCCATGTCTTCACCGATGGTGATGGACCCGCGCGCGTTGGTCTCGATACCCAGTTCTGCCAGCCCAAGGTTTTCGGTATTCGCCACACGGCCCGTGGTTGCCACCAAACGCTCTGCCGTGAGTGTCTCGACTTGGCCGTCACGCTCGATCGACAGAATGACACCGTCGTCGCCTTGCGACACCGAGCGATAGGTCAACCCGGTCTCCACCGATATGCCCTCCGCCCTCAGCGCATCGGTCAGGGCTTCTGCGACTTCTGGCTCTACTCCGGGCAAAAGACGCGAGCGAGTCACCAAAGTGACCTTCACGCCCAGTCGCGACGCCATTTGCGCAATTTCGCAACCGATATAACCACCGCCCAGCACCATGATGCTCTCAGGGCGGGTGGGCAGCGTTAGCATGCTGGTAGAATCTAGCGTTTCTACGGTTTCGATCCCGTCGATATTCGGCATATGCGGGCGCGAACCGGTGGCGACCAGTACGCGCGGTGCGGACAGGACACGTCCGCCGACCGCAACGCCGCCCTCGACCAACCGCGCCGCGCCTTCCTCTATATAGGTGACGTTGTCATAGGCGGGCAGCAAGGCGATATATTTCTTGTCCCGCATTTCCGCGACCAGATCGGCGGTGCCTTTCACCACGGTTGGCCAGTCCACGGCATGTTCACATGGCGAGATGCCGGGGAATCGGGCAGCGGATGCGCCACCGTGCACCGCTTCGGCGGCGCGGATCATCGCCTTGGACGGCACGCAACCGACGTTCACACAAGTTCCGCCGATTGTGCCGTCGCCAACGAGTGCAACCCGTTTTCCAGCCTCGGCGGCGGTGATGGAGGCGGAGAACCCGGCAGAGCCAGCACCCACGACAATGAGATCGTAATTGTCATCGCCGGTTTCACTGGGAGTGCAGCAGTCGTCTTTCGTTACAGTTTGGTCCATTTTCATTTCCTTTTCTTGACAACCGGTGCCGTCCTCGTGGACCGGTCAAATTTCGTTTCACACCATCGAACCGATGTCGGAGGCGTAACTGGGATAAGCGAAAATCATCGCCTTGATCTGATTTGCGGTCTGCCCGGCACCCATAGCCATGGCAAAAAGATTGATCTGCTCCTCGGCTCCTGGTCCGATCAGGTGCGCGCCGAGTATTTGCCCGCTGCCCCGTTCGACAAGAACCTTGTAGGCGGTCCGCTTCGCGCCGACGCGCAGCGACGAATACCAGCCCTCGGTCTTCTCGAAATGCGTGTCGAACGTCAGACCCCGTTCCCTGGCTGCCGCTTCCGACAAGCCTAGGGTGGCAACCATCGGCAGGGTGAAGACAACCGACGGGATCGGCGGGTATTTGACCTTGCGCGCGTCTTTACCGGCGAGCAGGTTCTTGCCCGCGACGCGTCCCTCTGCCGCCGAGACCGGGGTCAGATTCAGCCCGCTGTCGGCGCAATCGCCGGCGGCGAAGATCGCCGGATTGCTGGTGCGCATTGCGGTGTTCACCTTGATGCCACGGCGTGTGTATTCGACGCCGGCAGCCTCAAGATTCAGTCGGTCGATATTGGGCACCCGGCCTGTGCCATGCACCACCAGATCGCAAGTCACGGTTTCGGTGCCGTCGGGACGCTCCACGGTGACCAAAAATTCGTCGCCCTGCTTTTCAATTTTTGCCACCTTCGCCTTAGTGCGCAGATCGACGCCCAGCTCTTCGGTCGCCTCGACAAGCATTGCGACCAGGTCGGGATCGAAAGGACCCAAGGGGCGGTCCATCATCTCCAGCACAGTGACTTCGCTTGCGCCAGAGCGTTTGGCGATATGCGCGAATTCCATGGCAATGAAGCCGCCGCCGACAAAGGCGATGCGGTTCGGTCGCTCAGGCAGTTCCAGGAATTCGGTACTGGTGGCAAGATACTCCTCGCCTGGGATGTTCAGCGTCATCGGCCGGGCACCTGTGGCGATATGAAAATACTTCGCCCTCAGGGTCTCGCCGTTCAACTCGATCGTATCGGGACCGGTAAACCGTGCCTGCCCGTGCAAGACGTCGATCCCCGCCTTTTCCAGCCCGGCTTCGATGCGTAGTGGCATAGAGTCGGTGAAGGTGCGTTTGAAAGCGGTCATGTCGGGCCAGTTGACCGCAGGTTGCGCCTCCAGGCCCTTGCCTTTCATGTTTTCCGCCCACTCGACGCCCTCGGTGACCGCGATCAGCATCTTCTTGGGGTCGCAGCCCCGCAATGCGCAGGTGCCGCCATGGGGCTCGCTGTCGATGCTGGCGACGCTCCATCCGGCGTTCGCCGTCATCCGGGCGACACCATTGCCGCCAGTTCCACCGCCGATGACGATAAGGTCGTAACTACTCTTCATATTCTGCTTACCTACCTGGCTTTCGTCTTAGGCTTCATTCGGGCGGACGGCGGCCTGCGGGCGTTTTGCAAGCAGGTATACAATCGCGGCAACCGCGATCAGGGGCGTTGCCATGGAGATGAGGCCGGCGAACAAGCCAAAAAATCCGAATGAGCAGCACCCCATCATCTGCGGTGCCATTGGCATCATTTCATTTGCAGAATTCATCATATGTCAGTTCCTTTGAGATGCCGAATTGCGGGCGCTTTTCCGCCAAAGTGCGTAAATTGTCAGTAGGATGAAGATCCCCAATGCGGGGAACAACACAGCGTCCAGGTATCCCACAACTGCAGCCAGGCCGACCGCGCCGAAAAGGACCACCAAGACAGGTGTGAAGCAGCACAGTGCAGCGACGATCGTGCCGATCACGCCAACCTTTAGGAGAGTATTGGGGGATTTGTCGTCTGAACTCATGAACTTTCCAATTCTGTTTCTACCGAACATCGGGTCCGGCGGCGAATTACTTGCCTGATTGCATAGGCGACTACGAGGCCGACGCCTACCGCGGCGACCAAACCTCCGCCGCCGAGCCAGGTGCCGAGAGCACTCATCGCGCCGGATCCGAGAAGAAAGGCTCCACCACCGCCGCAGCAACCGCCGAACACCACGGGAAAGGCGACCACCCCGGCAACCTTGCCGATTGCCGACCAGGCCGACATCCTACCGGTGTCCGATATCGGCGGAGCCGGGCGCGACCTTGGCTTTGGGAAGGCAGCAGGTCTCGTCCTGCGCGCCATCGGCCTTTGCGGCGCGGTGCCGACGGATCTCCCGAACCAGCAGCACTGCACCGAAGGCAGCGACCACCGTGGCGATGCCGCCGAGCCCGGTCAGCCACCCGCCTATGCCGCCGAGAATGGCAGCAAGGATGACACCGCCGCCACCGCAACAGATCACCATGATCGGCGCGGCAATGATGAAGGCCAGAAGACCCCCCATGTGCTTGTCATCCATGGCCCTCGCCCTCCTTCAACCCTCAGGAGTCGCCTGACTGAAGCACTTCAGCTGGATAGCCGTTGGCAAGAACCGCGTTGATGATCATATCGGGACTGGCCGCCTGATCGTCGTAAGCGACCACATAGATGCCTTCCCCCCACGTCTCCCCCTCAAGGAAGTCGACGATTTCGACCGTTGGCACCCCACGCATCGCCGCCGCCACCGTGAAGGAGCAGGACGGGCAGGTCAGTTCGCCAACACCAACATTGATGCGCTGTTCATCTGCGGTGGCCGGGATTGCTGCGAACATTCCAAGCGTCGCAAGAACGAGGTGAAGATTTTTCATGGTTTAAGCCTTTCAGTAGGACAGGAAGTATGGGGTGAGATAGGGGAAGATCATCGCGACGGCGACGATGGCGGTTGCAATCCAAAGAATGGATCGCATGAATGTTCGGTTCATGGGCCGCGCGCAGGTTCCATCGGCACATGATTCGGCCGGTATCGGGCGGTAGGCCTTGTAAAAGCCGTAGCCGATGAACGCGGCGCTCAGCGCGAAGGTGATCCACTTGTATTGGTAGAGGGCGCCCAACTGGGCGATGAACACGCCGGTGACGCCGAAGCTCACCAGCACCAGCGGCAGGATGCAGCACGAGGTCATCGCCAGCGCGCCCAGCACCCCCAGACCGGTTGTTGCCCATGCCTTTTTATCGGCACCCGGCGTTTCGTCGAATGCCGTCTCCCGGCCTGTAGATGTGGTTTCAGTCATAATTCGAATCGTCCTTGCCTCATTGATGTTTTCAAACTAGTGTCTGTAGTTGGTACAGGCTCAAGGGGGTAATTTTGAAAAAACATCATAAACCTGTGAAGATCATTCGGCGCGGAGAATTGGCGCAGATGACAGGATGTAACCTGGAGACCATTCGTTATTACGAGAACATAGGCGTCATGCCTGAGCCGCCACGCTCCAGCAAAAACTACCGCGTCTACGATGACAGTCATGTCACGCGGCTGCGCTTTATTATGCGTTCGCGTGAATTGGGGTTCACGCTGGAAGAGGTTCGCGATCTCTTGGCGCTTGTCGATGGAGGCGCTCAGACCTGTGGCGAAATGCAAGTTCTTGCAAATACGCATCTTACCTCGGTTCGCACCAAGATTGCCGATCTCAAGCGAATCGAGCACGTCTTGTCTTCTACCGTGGCGCAATGCACCGGCGACAACGTACCCGAGTGTCCCGTAATTGACGCGCTGACCGAAGTGGCATGAAAGACGTCACTTGAGAATGTCCACGCCAATTAACCAGACGGCCAGCGGAACCGGTGCCGTCGCTAGGATCACCGTAACCAAGATAGAGGGCAGTGAGAACAACCGGCTCAGCCCCGCAACCAGCAGTATTCCACCACCTCCACCAATCAAGCTATTGCCGGGCAGGTTGATCAACACGGCCAGCAGCACATAGCGATACCGCAATATCCATCGCCCAATCCACCGCGGCACCGCCGCATTGAGGTACTCTAGCCTCTCTTGACGGCTCATCACCTTCATCGCGTCTACAAAGGCGCAAGCGCGGTGGAGCCCCATTGTGTCCAAAAACTTGCACGGCAATGTTGTCGCGAAGGCCCACCCGATTGCGAAAGAAATCAACAATCCCGCTACAGTCGCAGCATGCACGAAGGGCGCGATCGCTGGTCCTTGCATGATGAGGAGTGCGATTCCGATTTCCACACCGGGGACAAATGGAATTGCCAGTAGCAAGGCGTAGACGACGAGGGCAGCAACGCCGAACCAGACCCCTGAAGACAATCCGGCATCAAGCTGTCCTTCGATAAGTTCGGTAAAACCCTTTCCAAGCAGGAAATTGAGCAGCAAGATTGCAGCAATCAGCACGGACCAGCGCAGCAAAGAAGTAAGCCGCGACGTCGACTTGGATGAATACTTCTCTGCAGATTCTTGCCCTTGGCTTTTGGTATCCGACTTGAAAGTCTCGTTCATCATCGCAACCACCTACGGCCCATGCGGCGCGAGGTTGGGTAACTTCGCATCGGGGCTGAGGTAGCGATCGAACCAGTCCCGGACCATGATCTGAACTTCAAGCTCGAATTCGGACATGCTGTGATCACCGCCTTCAAGCATAACGAGCCGGAAGGGCACGCGGCGGTCCAATAAAGTTTCTGATAGCCTTAGGGAGTCCGAAGGAGGCACACGCCAGTCTGCGGTGCCGTGCAGGATAAGAAGCGGAGTGGTCTACGGAAATTTATCGACGAGATTGAGTGCTGAGCGAGCATCGAGTTCAATCTCAAGCTCCGCACCTTGCCGGTCAATAGCTTCCGCATAGACCCGCATCATTTCCGGCCGGGCTTCCAATCCTGCCCGAAGATCAGTTGGTCCGGCCATCACGACGGCGGCGTGGATACGATTTGTTCTTGTCACGGTAAGATATGTCATCAAGCCGCCGCGGCTATGGCCCATCACCCCAATACGGTCCGCATCGACCGACTCTAGTCGATCCAACACATCAATCAGCGAAAGCACATCTCCGACATCTTCGCCTCCAAACCCATCGTGGCCAGGGGCTCCTGCGGTTCCCCGGTATTGGCTCGCCACCACAACAAACCCTTCCGCCGCCAAATCAACAAGTTGCAAAAAATCTAGATTAGGGGCGAGCATGCCGAATGTACCGTATCCGCCGCGATTGTAGATAATGGCCGGATGCGGACCAGGAGCGTTTGGTTCAAAAAGAAAACCGGCCACTGGCAGCCCGCCGCTATCGTATGTTATTTCCCGGATTCTCACGCGGGCCAAAGCATCGTTGTTGAGCAAAGGCAGCGTCTCGAGAACGTCGGCTCCAATCGACAGCGACACCTCCGTCGAAGTCAGGAGCGCTTGGGGCGCGTTTTGCTCGGTACCCTGCTGCGCAGACGCTGCTGTCGCCGAGGCTATCATAACAGACACGACAGAGCTGCGGCATACGGACCAAAGAGTTCGCCGATGTTTACGGTTGGTTGTTTCATATTGTTGCGTCAATGCTTTGCCAGATTTGATCAGTTCCGAATATCTCAATGGCAGTCCTACGGCCTGTAGTGAGTACAGAGTCAAGGGGTTCTCTTCGGGGGCCGGTTTGCGCAGTGTCCATCTGGTCGCGCTGATCAAGCCCTTACCCTTATTTTCAAATGCGAGCTGCTTCATAAGATGCAAAGATGGGCACTTCGCTGCCCACTCAACCCGTCAAGACCGCGCGTACATGTAATGTCAGGTAGGGACGGATTTGTCCCGCAAGGTGTAGGTTGCTATTGCCAGCATCGCCGTACGCTTCTTGAGCGACCGGTTCTTCTGCTGCTTGGCAGCATCAAATTTTTGGCAACTGCAGCATTTTTTCGCTTCAGGCGAGCGCAGCGAGAAGTTCGAATTCACAACTTGGGGCTCTCTGCCGTCGTTATCTGCGCGCAGAACGAATGGCTGTTTCCCGCAAGGCCGGGTTGGCGCCGGGTTTGTCAAAGCACCTAGATGTCGATCCGCCACATCCTAAAGCGCCGCTGCCCTGTCATCTCACGGATCAAGCCCCTTTCTTCCAGCCTGATCAGATTGCGTTGCACAGCAGCCCGGCTCGCACCGGTCAAGGCCTCGGCCATAGGAGCCGAGGCCAAAGGCCATTCCGTGAGGACTTTGCGCAAAGCTACAGGTGTACGACCCGACAGTTGCGCCATCGCGCTCTTCGCGCGAACGCCCCATTCTTCAATACCATCCAGGTGACGCATCGCAGTCAAAATGGCGCTGTCCATGCCATCTAGCCAGCGGTCCAACCGCTCTAACGGCAAGCCGGAGGCACGCAGCCCCCCTGCCCCACCCATGGCCAGCGGTGCAAAGATGGCACCGCTTCCGTCGCTGGCCGCGATCCTGGCAGCTGTGACGGCCGCTTCGATCTGGTCGCCGTGTTGCCCGAGACCCGCCATGCTCCAAAGGTGATATCCCATACAGGCGCGTGTAATTGGGTGCAGATCGGAAGCTGCCGTCATCACAGCTAGCCATCCGCGAGCGCGATCTTCGAAACGCTCGGCGCTGTCCTCGATGTTCTCGGGATCGCGGCGGTCAAGAAACGCTGCAAGATCGACCTTCGGGCCGGGACCACCTGTCAGGCGACGAACAGCCCACCCAATTCGGGCCAGCGCTTCCGGATCATCCTGCGCGCCAGACAATCGCATTGATATCCAAAGAGCGAGGCGGTCAGAACTCACCCGATCCCCTGCAAGCCAGCTGACGTCTGCCGCCTCGATCAGTGCCAGTCTGTTTCGCCAGCCATTCGGGCCACGCAGCAACCGGTCATCCAGCGCACCCAAGCGTCCAGCCACCTTTGCCAGCCGCGCAGAGTGAGCCCCCTCTGCCTTTGCCCAATCGTCGATGACCGCGGTATCAGGCGGTTCCGCCCGTGGCCCGGGAGGCAAATCATCCGGTCCCTCTTCGAGCGGCCCCGGCAGGAACCAGAGGTCGTCTTCGTGAGTCTCCTCATCCCCCTCGACAGTGATGAGGGGGTCGTCGAAATCATCAAGAAAAGTAGATGCTTGCGGCTTCATATATGCAAAATACTATTATTATGCACATTACCCAAGCAGTTTTATGGTCATTGCCCATGCTCTTTATGTAGTATGCGCGCGCGACCGCCGGCGGAACCTCTCAGATCGCGCTCAGCGCAAGGAAACCAAGGGATTGTGCGCCAGCACGACGAGAGAACACTTGCTTGCATTCGTTTACAAATGGTCGTTTATTGATGATACATAAAATTGCAAACGGCCCGTTTTCATGCCCCTGATAGGCTACGCCCGTGTTTCCACAGAGGATCAGACCCCCCTGCCCCAGTCTGAGGCCCTGCAGTCTGCGGGATGCGCCGAGATCTTTGAAGAGCACGCCTCGGGCGGCAATCGCGCGCGACCGGTGCTGGCACGCGTGCTCGAACGCGTCCAGAGCGGCGATACGCTGGTCGTTGTGCGGATCGACCGGCTTGCGCGATCTCTGTCGCACTTGCTGGAGGTGATCGAAAGACTGGAGGGAAAGGGGGCGTTCTTCCGCTCGCTCCAGGACCCGATCGACACTGCCTCGCCCCAGGGCAAGTTCACGTTGCAGGTTCTGGGCGCTGCGGCTGAGTTCGAACGCGCTCTGATCCGCGAGCGCACAAAGGCCGGGCTTGCCTCTGCGCGCGCCAAAGGGCGCGTAGGCGGCAACCCAGGGCTACGCGCCAAGGATCCCGCCGCGCTGCGCAAGGTGCGGCTGGCACGGCAGGACGGCTATATGGAACGCCTGAACGAGACCGCGCAGGATTGGGTGCCTCATGTGCGCCGCCTGCGCCCCGATATGGCTTGGGAAGACGTGCTGCGAATTATCAATGCCCCCCTGCCCCCAGATCACCATTGGACACAAGGCCGACTGCTCCGCGCTGTGAAGGCATATGTGCGCGACGGGTTCCTTCCTGCCGAGGTGCTTGGCCGCGCCGGACGCCGCGAAACCGATGACCGCCTGCCGGCCATCGTCGCAGCGATCAAAGGCGCGGACCCCGAAATCACGCTGCAGGCGATCTGCGATCGGCTAGAGTCGATGCGCGAACGGACCCCTCGAGGTCGTGCCAGCTGGCAGCCGTCTTCGGTCAAAATGTTGCTCGAACGAGCGGAGCGGCTTGGCCTAATTTCATCAGAATCGGCTCACTCCCAACTGTAACTAGCAGAGGCTCAAACAGCTGAATCTATCGCTCTAAACACCGTCAGAAGGTCAATTGTGCCATTGGTTGCATGGGTTTAGCCAATACCATCCAAACAATCCCCATGAATGGCTTGAAGCACGGTCTTTTGGATTTATCACCATAAAATCAACAACTTGCAGTTATCTTGATGTGACTGTACGTATTGGTGCTGTGGATAACTTTCACACTACATCTAGATTCTTCTTGCCGGACTCACTTGATCGTGGCATTCCCATTCTGACGGTAAAACGCGTCAGTCGCGCTGTACACCGTCAGAATGACCAAGAGCCTCAACAGAGGCCGAGAGTGGGCGGCAGGACATGGATGATCGTAACGTTGGATACGCGCAAGGCATAGGCTCTTCCGACATCGGAGCATTTGCCGACAATCTGGCTGAATCTTTGGATCGCCAGATGAAGATCGCTTTCGAGCCCGAAGAACGAAAGTCCCTGCGCCGATTCAGTTCTACCGAAGTTGCCAGCCTCCTGCGCGTTAGCACATCTAACCTGCGCAACCGGCACAAGGACGGCAGCTTCCCGGAAGTTCATACAGACAACCGCGGACACCGGTTCTACACAGCCCAAGAGATCGATAAGCTGCGCGACATTCTGGGGCGCACCGGAAAGAACGCAGAAAGCTACCGCCCCGGTCGACGTGAAGGCGATCGTCTCCAGGTGATATCTGTCGTCAATTTCAAAGGCGGATCGTCAAAAACAACAGCAACGATCCATCTTGCACAACGGTATGCTTTGCGAGGTTACCGAGTGTTGGTCTTGGATCTCGATCCGCAGGCAAGTTTGACCACCTTTTTCGGCTTTCGGCCAGAGCTCGAGTTCGCCGAAGGCGGCACAATCTATGATGCCCTGAGATATGAGGAACAAGTTCCGCTCTCAGCCGTCATCCAAAAAACCTACTTCCATAAGCTCGATATGGTCCCAGCGGGCCTGATGCTCTCGGAATACGAAACTGAGACGGCAAACGCCCTCGCCCGCCGGGTGCAACCCATATTTGCGGAGCGTCTTGCCTTAGCGCTTGAGGAAGTAGAGGCGAATTACGACATCGTTCTGATCGACTGCCCACCTCAACTTGGCTTTCTGACCCTAACGGCGTTGGCAGCCTCGACGGGACTCCTAGTAACGGTCGTGCCTGGCATGCTCGACATTGCTTCAATGAGCCAGTTCCTGAAACTTGCTTCGGAAACGGTAAAGGCTGTCGAAGAAGCCATTGGCAGGCGCGTTACATGGGACTTCGTAAAGTTCTTGATCACGAGATACGAGCCGTCGGACGGGCCTCAGACCCAGATGGCGGGCTACCTGAGATCGATCTTGGCCGGACAGGTCATGACTGAGCCAATGCTGAAATCTACAGCAATCTCGGACGCCGGTATGACCCAGCAAACCGTCTACGAAGTTGATCCGAGCCAATTCATTAGAAAAACGATTGATCGCGCTCTGACCAGCGTGAATGGCGTTGGAGATGAGTTGGAACAGACAATCCAAATGGCATGGGGGCGTCGCTGATGGCCCGAAATATCTTCAATCAGCCTCCAAAGGACGAGAAGGAGAGCGCGGCCCCCTCCCCTACCCCGCCAAAAGCAGCAAAACTGCCAGGATCTGTTGGCGGATTGCGCGACTCTTTGCGCGAGATTACCGCGAATTCGATCCGTGACATCGAGCCCGATCAGATTGACATGGATGGTCTGCGCGATCGGTTGGTGCTGGAGGATTCCAGTATTGATGAGTTGGCCGAAAGCATTCGCAAGCATGGGCAACAAGTACCAATTATGGTCCGTCCATCAGCGCAACCGGACAGATACCGTATCATCTACGGACGACGCAGGCTCGCAGCGATCCGCATGGTCGGCGGAACGGTCAAGGCGATCGTTCGAAGCCTGGATGACGACGCATCTCTGATCGCACAGGGCCAAGAGAACAACCTCCGACTAGACCCGTCTTTCATTGAGAAATCTCTTTTTATCAAAGAGATGCAGGAATCAGGTTACAAGCCAAACGTCATTCAGGATGCTCTCGGCTTGACACGGCAGGGCGTGTCCAATCATCGCGTCGTCATAGAGCAACTGCCAGAAGGGCTTGTACAGCTGATCGGGCCGGCACATGGCATCGGACGACGGCAATGGGGTGACCTGGCCGCTTTGTCGAAAAAGATAGATCTGGTGAACACAGCCAAAGAGGTGATCGCCGCCCTGCCCGACGACACTCCAAGCGCGGATAAGTTTCAGGCAGTCTACTCGGCTTGCTCGAACAAGGCGCGTAGCGACAAGAAGCAAGCCAACCGCAGCCTAACGTCCGTTGTCAAAGATGGGGACGGTAGCTCTGTGGGAACGCTGACAGTCGACCAGAAAACGATCGCTATCAAGATCACCAAGAAGGACAACCCAGAATTCGGCCAATGGATCGAAGAGCGCGCGGAGGCAGCGCTTTTGAAGCTCTTCGAACAGTGGCGGAATGAGAGCGGCTCTGGGTCCTAAGCCCCGAGCCACACAGAGTAACTCGAGCAGAGGAGAAAAGCGAAGACCAGAAAGAAAAGAGCCCCCCAAAGTTTCCCCTGGAGAGCCCTCATCATTCGATTAGCACTCATGATGTAGCAACCTCCAGCAAACCGGTCAAGAGTCACCGATTCGGTGGACGGGTTTTTATTGCCTTTTTCTGAGCGAAATCTCGGGAAGAGACTGGGAAGTTGTGGGCCGAACGGTCGTCGTGAAGAAACCATGGCATTTACAAAACTATCGATCAGAACCGCTGATGCTGATGCATCACGCGGCTCAATTTCTGCGGCTGAAACCGACATCTGGACCATCTTCAGGGCACTAAGAGATGCACGTAGCGTATTCGGTCTGCGTCCTGGCCATATCCAAACACTTCAAGCCATGCTCAGTTTCTTGAAGCCCGGCCATGGCGAAACGGTTTTCGCGTCCAACGACTCGATTTGCCAGCGCGTCGGCGGAATCGACGAACGGACACTCCGCAGGCACATCAACCGCTTCGTCGAACTCGGGTTCATCAAACGCAATGACAGCTCGAACAGAAAGCGCTACCGCGTTCGCTCATCCAGCGGGGAATGCATCAGCTATGGACTGTCTCTAACCCCCCTCCTCCAACGTGCGAGCGAGCTTATCGCCATCGCACATGAGATGGAAAATAACCGGCGGGATCGGATATTTGTCCGCAAACAGATCCTGACAAAGCTCGCCCATTTGGAAGAGCATGATCCCAGCAACACATTCATCAACCACGCACGGAGAGCTCTACGCAGGAAGCTGAGCCTTACCGAATACCACGCGCTGCTCGCCGACACGGACAAAGAATGCCAGACTTTGTATACCCCAGATAACCCACCAGAAACTGTGGAGTTGCCCGCCAATGACGGACAAACTGTCCGGCACCAATCTATGTCTGAAGAAGAAAAAAAAGATTTAGATAGCAACACAGGCAATGAAGCTCTGAAACCAGACTTGCTAACCTCAGTCTGCGATCAAGCGACATCGTTCTCCACAGAGAGACTTAGAGACTGGTTGGACATTGAAAACCATGCTCGAACTCTTGCACCCATGATGGGGATTCACCCAGAAACATTTGAGAAAGCCAAGAATGCAGTAGGAGCTCAGAAAGCGTCATGCGCGATCTTCATCATGCTACAACTTGGACAACGCATCAGGGATTTTGGAGCGTACTTTCACAGTATCACCTTGGGCCAACGTCAAGACCAGTTTGATCCAGTGGCTTTGATCAAGCGTCTATCCAAAACTGCTATGCAAACCGCCTAGTGTCCACCGCGGTGGACGTCTGGCCATCAACTAGTCCAATGACGCGCGGTCTCGCCACATGCATCAAAGCGACAGAGCCAAATTCCACTAGGGCGATACTACACAGTCAATCCATGTACCTCCGACCCGCCGATGTCCACCGCGGTGGACAGATCCGGCACCAAGTCTCACAACTCACATGCGCGACAGCCGCTTTTCGTCATCCACCACTTCCAAAGAACCCTTGTTGGCAGTCCAGGCCCACAGGACGATGTTGAAGTCCGTTGATGACGCACCTTCGCAAAGCTTTGGATCAGAAGCCCCGCAAACCGATCTGCTATAAGGGCGCGTGCTAGCTCCTGTGTCGGTACCAATTGGCCATCGAGCATCTTCATGCGCCATGCAGAGTCGGCAAGCATCGCCTCGGTCACACCATACCGTTCGAGCTTGTCCTGATCGCGGGTATCGAAAATAGGCCCAAGGTCGGCTTTGTAGGACACCAGGATCGTGGGTTGCAGGCTGCCTACCTGGTTGGCTTCTCTAAGAGCGGTCGCGGGATCCAGCGAGGTGTAGAGGGCAGGGGTGCCCTTGGCGTTAAAGCGCCCTCCATAGAGTTCAGCGCCTCGTCCGGACAGAGGTTCACGCGCATAGACCGGGTTCAGGGCGCGATAGAGTGGCCCTGTGTAGCGTCCATCTTTCAACGGCATCAGGCAAAGACGCCCGCATCGACCGCATCGATGTATTCCAGAACTTGCTGAGCTTTGCCTTCCTGCACCAGCTGCATGGCTGTCCGGCCATCAAAGCCGGGCAGGGGCTCTGACCGGTACCATGCATAGGCCATCAGTTCCGAGCCGAAGCGGGGCTCAACTTTGTTCAGCACCTCTACCAATTCGCGCAGGCGGCGCTGCGTCTTGTCCGAACCGATGCGGGCTCGCCTCTGCAACGCGTCTTTGCCCAAGCCGACGGTCAATGCGATCTCTTCTGCTGATGTGCGTAGCACCGCGGCGATCTTGCGCGGTTCGAATTGCCCAGCTTCAGCAAAGTTCGTGATGTGCATGATCTATGCTCCTACGGTGATACTGACGGTATATAGCGGCAACATCGCTGAAATTCAAGCTGACAGGAGGCGCTGCGCCTTCGTTTCCCGTGCTTATCCGTAACGCTGCAGTGCTCTGAACGAAGCAAATCCTGATCTTTGGGCCTGAGAGGTCACCGTTGGAGCGCTTTTGCCGATCGAGAACGTCAGATAAGCTATTGATAATATGAGAAAGACTGCAGCAGTCGGGCCGGAGTTGCCGATATGGCTTGCCGATCTTGGATCGAAACCGCCACTTACTGCATGCCGTCACTGGGGTCCGCGGTGGTGTCGGACCCTCGGCCGTTACCCCGGACCAGTTGGCTGCTGAAAAGTAAAAGTGTCCTTCGGGTTTTGTGACTGACGGATGAGGGCCTTTGGGGTCCCTCGGATGGGTCCGGACCGGATTCCGGTCTGTCTTTCCTAATGAAGGGCATTCTAATGGAAACAGGTGTCTTGCGCGTGCTCCGCACAACCGCCGCCTCCTGGTGGCGGCATAGAGAGCTGCGCAGAACTGGCCATACGGCGCTATCGCGGCAACTCGAGCGCGAGACCGTCCTGCGCGATCTTGGCTACCTCAGGCCGGCGGCATTATTGCCAAACGCGCATGTGATCTGCGGGGAGGGTGGGACGTTCCTTCATCTCGGCTGGACCACAGTGTCGACTTTCGCGCCGATCGAACGCTTTCCCCTTGGCCGCTCTTGCGGTCGCACGAGGGACCCCGTTCATCGATATCCGACCCGTCACCGATGTTATCGCATTCGCGAACTTGCCGCGGGTGGCGCGGGACAGATCTGTCGATCCTGACCTTTCAGGTGCCGGCAGGTGCGTCTCGCTGACCACCTACATCGACACGGTCGAGCGGCTCGGCGCGAGGATCGTCAACGATCCGCGGCCCCGTCAGTCAATCTGATCACCACTCCCTCTCACAAACATTCGAAAGGAGGCCAGCCATGGCCCGATCCCCCACGCCCAAATTCGATGCCTCCGAGGTCATCACAAACGAATCATCCGCATCATCGAGCGCGGCGTCCTGCCGTGGCGCAAGCCCTGGACCGCAGGCGGCAGCTCACGCCCCCTGCGCGTGGGCGGCGAACCCTACCAGGGGGTGAACAACTTCCTGCTGACGATGCGGACCGTGATGGCGGGCCACAGCTCTCCCTTCTGGATGACCTCTGCCTCAGGCCAATGCGTTGGACGCAAAGGTCCGCAAGGGCGAGAATCCTCTGTCGTCGTCTATTACGGCCAAAGCCGGAAAGACGCGGGCGGCGAGGACGACCGCAGCGATGGCGATGATCGCTCCGAGGAAGCCCGCATCTTCCGCTTCCAGAAATCCTACCGCGTGTTCAATGCCTGCCAGATCGATGGCCTGCCCGACAGCTTCTTCCCCAGACCGGAGCCCGCGCCCGAGCATCCGCCGTCCGAGCCCATCCCGCACATGCAGGCGTTTTTCGATGCCATCGACATCACGACCGTCTTCACGGGCACGGAGGCGTACTATTTGCCCCCCGTGGACAAGGTCTACATGCCATCCATCACGCGGTTCCAGGACCCGCGCAATTTCTACGGGGTCTGGGCGCATGAGCTGGCCCATGCCACGAAGGCCCGGCATCGACTGAACCGTGATTTCGGGTTCTCGAAGTTTGGCAACACCTCTTACGCGCGCGAGGAGATCGTCGCGGAATTGACCTCGGTGTTCCTGGGTCAGACGCTCGGCTTTACGGCGCATACGCTCGAGATGAATGCTGCCTACCTCCATAACTGGTTGCGCGTTCTTCGGTCGGACAAGGGTGCGATCTTCAAGCACGCCGCGGATGCGCAGCGCGCCTGTGATTACCTGATCGCCAGATCGGAGGCGGGCAGGGCAGGGGCCGAGCCAAGGCCGCCTGACCACAGGGAGAACGGAGACGCCCATGTCACGTAAGGAACCCAAGACGCTGCGGGTGGCCGGGCTCCGCCCGTTCTTGCCTCAAACTGTCCCCGGACAGTTTGCCGCTTCGCGGACCAGCGCGAACTCAAAGATGGCCGCCGCAAGATCATCACCTTCAAACGCGGTGCCTATTGGTGGAGCCCGTCCGAGGGCGCTTACCCGCTCTCGGCGGCACTCGAGAGCATCACGGACCAAGGCGGCTGGATCGAAACCATCCCCAACCCGAATTACAGACCCAAGCGATTGTTCGGTAGGGCCCCTTCTGCTTCTGTCCTGCCGCCAGGGGAAAAAGAAAAAGCTGGCTTTTGGAAGGTGTTTCAACTTCTCAAAGGAGCACCCCATGTCCATGACAGGACAACCCCAGACAGACCGCCCTGATCCGAGTGTGATCGCAGCGCAGAACGACGCGTTTCGCAAGCTCGCGTGCCTCGGTGTGCCAACCGCCCAGTCTATTCAGGGCGCATGCATGTCACCCGCTCAATTATGAATGCCGGTGACGGCTTCATGGCCGAGGCGGTGAAGGCCACGGGCATGTTCGAGACCTTCGAGCCCGAGAACGATCCCGAAGGATGGCATGATTTCGGCGGTCGAGGTCCGCGGCGAGACCGTGTTCTGGAAACTGGATTTGTACGAAGCGGATTCCGACTTCCGCTATGGCGCCGAGGCCCCGGACAATCCCGCACCACCATGCGCGTGCTGACCATCATGCTGGCGCGCGACTGGTAGGGCAGGGGACGCCTCCCCTGACATCTCAGACGATGAAGGCCCGCTGCCCCCAAAAAGGCAAAGCGGGCCTTTTGTCGTGGTGATCCCTGAAGACGGGGATTGGCCGCGCATCTGAATGCGCGGGCCGCTCCAAACCCACCGAAAAGGAAACGCCATGACCACAAGCTTCAAACCCGTCTCCGTCGCCATCGGCGATCTGGTCTCGCATCCCGCAAATGTGCGCAGCCACTCGCCGGAAACCTATGACCCCGAGAACATCGCGCATCTGAAGGCCAGCATCGCTGT
>NZ_WKFH01000002.1 GCF_014884385.1 Phycobacter azelaicus
CGATAGCCGGTCAGGGCGTTCAAGAGATCCGCATTGGCCCAGGTGGCGGGCACATCGCCCTTCTGCATCTCCATGTAATTGCGGATGGCCTTTTGCCCCAGCGCCTCTTCGATGGCCTCGATGAAATCCAGGAGGCGCACCTTGTCGAATTGCCGATATTGACGACCGGTAGGGGGCCACCGGCGACAGGCTGTCCCCGGCGGGAATGTCCTCGGGGGTTTCGGGGGCGGCGCGGCACCGCATCGATCAGCAGGCGGATGGCGCGCACAGATCGTCGATATAGGTAAAGTCGCGGTACATGTCGCCGTGATTGTAAATGTCGATGGGCCGCCCATCGAGGATCGCATCGGTGAATTTGAACAGCGCCAGATCCGGCGCCCCCAGGGGCCGTAGACGGTGAAGAAGCGGAACATGGTGGTGGGCAGGTTCCACAGGTGCGCATAGGAGTGCCCCATGCTTTCGCCGGCCTTCTTGGTGGCGGCATAGATGGTCAGCGGGGTGTCGGCCTTGTCGGTCTCGGCAAAGGGCATCTGCGTATTGGCGCCATAGACCGATGAGGTCGAGGCCATCAGCAGGTGATCCACCGCATGCTGGCGGGCGATCTCCATCACGTTGAAGGTGCCCACGATATTGCTGTCCACATAGGCGCGCGGGTTTTCCAGGCTGTAGCGCACCCGGCCTGGGCCGCGAGATGCACGATCACGTCGGGGCGAAAATCGCCTGCGACCTCGGCCAGCAGCTCGGCGTCTTCGACCATGCCTTCGGTGCAGGCAAAGCGGGGCTTTGCGCCAGCATCTGGTGACGGCGCTGTTTGAGGGTGACATCGTAATAGTCGGTCATGCCGTCATAGCCATGCACCGGAAGCCTTCGGCCAGAAGCAGCCGGGCCAGGTGAAAGCCGATAAAGCCGGCGGTGCCGGTGATCAGCACCGGCGGCCCGTTGCCGGGGCGGCGGAAGAGGAAGACGAAAGCGGATCGATCATCGGCGGGCAGGTTTCCAGAAAAGGCGTAACGCTGTGAGGCCTATAGGGAAACGGGGGCAAAAACCATGCCCGATTGCAGGGGATTTTGGCATATATTTACCATAACAATGATTATGGAATTATTCTTGTGCGCGCAAAGCTCCTGAGACCATCAGCGGTAGCCCTCCACCGTGGCCTCGATCGCGCTGGGCGGTTTGGCCAAATTATATCGCGCTCTGGTCGATTGAGCGGCTAAAGGGAAATGCGTGCTTCTTGAACCTCAAAGAGCCATCAGAGATCATCGCCAAACGTCTGATATAATAATATATTACAATTACTTGGTCGATCGATTTCGATTTCGAGGGATATGGCTCCTTCAACATTCTCACTGCACACGCAAGATGTGTTAAAAACTGTTAATGTTTTTGAAAAAATTTCTGAGGAGCACAGGACCGCGATTTGTCATGGATTTGCCGACAGCCCCTGCCCGCCCGACAGGTAGAACCGGAAGGCGACCAGGATGTGATAGAAGGTCGAGGCGGGCATATTCTGCGACAGCAGATCGCTCGCGCTGCTGCGCTTGTCGTACCAGCCGCCGGGCACCGGGGTTTGCAGGTAATCCCGCCACATCAGCGCCAGCACCTCTTCGGGGCTGCAGCCCGCGGGCAGCGCATGGCCGCGGCGGCGCAGGGTAACGCTGGCCTTCAGAAATTCGGTCTGCGGCCACATGCGGCGACTGCCCGAGAGCGGATCCGCCCGGTCCGGCAAGAGACCCGCCGCATCGCGCCGATCAATCACCGCCTGGAACAGATGCGCCAGGTCCAGGCCACTGTTCTGCCCGGTCAGCACCTCGTAGCGGTCGATCAGGTAGATCCATTCCGCCATATGGCCGGGCTCAACCCTTTGCAGATCGGGTGGAAGCGGTAGCCAGTCGGGGTCGAAATACTCCAGCACCCGGCCATCCTCGGTCAGGAAGACCTCGCGGTAGAGCGTAAGACACTCTTCGGCCATGCTGCGAAAGCGCGCCTCTCCCGTGGCCGCAAAAAGCGCGGTTGCGGTCTCGAACATATGCATATGGGGGTTCTGGCGGCGGCGCGCGGGAGCCTCGGCGCTTTCGAACCAGCCCCGGGGCGCCTTGAGCCGGGCCAGTTCGGCCTCAAGCCGGGTCAGATCCGCTGCGACGTCAAAGCCCGCTTCGATCAGGGCGGCGGCGGCCAGCAGCATGAAGGCCAGATCATAAAGGTCATGGGGTGCGCTGATCAGGCTGCAATCGGGCGCAAGGCGGGCGCCGAGGTTGCCGGTGTCGGGATCAAAGCCCTGGTCCATGGCAAAGCGGAACAGCTGCAGCGCCAGGGCCTGATGGTCCGGCTCCTGCGACTGGGCAAAGCAATAGGCCTGGCGCACCTGCACCCGAAGGCGGCGCTCCATATCCGCTAGCGGGGCGCCCGCGTGGTCCAGCGCCTCCCAGACGGTGCCGGTGGCCGCATCCACGCCAGTGCCGGTCCACAGCGGCAGGGCGTCATCAGCCAGCCAGCGGGGCAGCTCGTGGTGCCAGTTGTGGTCTTGGGTCATTGTGAGTGTCCTTTTGTCCGTCGGATCAGGGCGCTGCTCTTGCGCAAGACCTTCAACAGGGAAATCGGATAGACCCCACTGCGCGAGACCCAATCCTGCGGGGGAGTTTTGCGTGCCAGCCGCAAGGAAGGCCCGCCCCGCAGCGGTGCCAAATCCGTCAGCGGTGCCAGTACCGGATTGTCCGCAGCGCGCAGCAGGCGGCAGTCGCCCCGGTCACGCAGGGCCCGCAGGATATCGAGATCCAGCTCCAGCGCATGGAGGTGCTGATCAAAGCCGCGCTGGCCCAGGTCCTGCCCCATCAAGGCTCGAAAATGGGGGCCTGGCTCGAATGGGTAGCGGCGTTTGCCGGTGTAGAAATCAAGACCGGCCAGAATGATCTCTTCAGCGCCCATGGCATGGGCCATGAGCAGGGCGTAAAGGCCGGTGGTGGGGTGACGCTGATGGCGGGCGATCAGGCGCTGCACCTCGGTTTCGATATGGACATCGCGGTAGCGCATCGGCTGATAGAGCGCAGCAAAACGGCGCTGCCCGGCCCGCACCACGCGCGGGTTGTGGCTGGTCCAGCTGCCCAGGTCATAATCCTGGCGGCAGCGATAGAGGGTTTCGAACATGAAGGGGGCCACGCGGGGATCGCCTGCCATGAAGGCCAGATCCACCCGTCGACCAAGGTAGAAGTCCGGTTCAAAAAAGAAGTTGTTGGTGCGGATGATGAAATCATCTGGCAGGATGCGGCCTGGCTCCAGGTCCGCGATCGAGGCACCATTGCTGGCCACCACGACCGGGCGGTCCCGCAGCTGTCGCGTGGGGTCTTTGGTCACGGAGTCGTGGCCTCGGCAGAGCGCAAGACATCGGCCATGGCGCGCAGGGCACCCTTGCCGCCGGGCAGCGGCAGGATCCAGTCGGCGATCCCCAGGATCTCGGGGTGGGCATCGCTGGGGCAGGCAGAGAGGTCGGCCCGCTCCATCGCACCGCGGTCATTGATATCATTGCCCACGAAAAGAAGATCTGCCCAGGTCAGACCCTGTTCCTGCAGCCAGGCCTCAAGCGCGGCCACCTTGTCATCGACGCTGTGGTAGACCTCAAGTTGCAGTTTCTCGGCGCGCCGCAGCACCACCGGGTTCTTTTCCTTGGAGAGGATCATCATCCGGTAACGCCCGGACTGGCGCAAAAGAGAAATTCCCATGCCGTCCCGGCGCGAGGTGCGCACGCTTTCCACCCCGTTCTGATCTGTCAGCACCAGATCGTCCGTATGGACCCCGTCGAAATCCATCACGATGGCCTTGATCTGCTTCAGGCGCGCAGGGGCCAGCTCGCTCTGCCCGCCTGCCTGGGCGATCTGCGAGCACAGGGCGAAATCCTGCAGGGTATCGATCTCGATCGGCGGGTGATCCACCGGGTAGAGCGCCACCGTGCCGCAGAACCGCTGGCCGGTCTTCAGGAACGGCTCCAGCGCCACGCAGTAGATGGCGCCGCTTTCGCAATACTGCGGCGGCAGATCCTGGCGGCGCTTGCGCTGCTCGCGCTCGTTGTGGTTGATCCCCACGCCCAGCCCGGCGTCATCCAGCCCCCAGAGGAAGGAGTGATCCTCGGTCACCGACAGGGCGCAATCGGCGCCGCGCGCCTCCATCTCGGCCAGGCAGCCATCGATGTCATCGCCGCGGGTAAAGGGCGAGGTGCACTGCAAGAAGACCAGCTTGTCGAGGGCGGGAAGATCGGCGCGCACCAGAGGCACCGCATGTAGCCAGCCGGCCTCGGAGGTAGCGGTGTCCCCAGAGAGATCCGCAGGGCGATCAATGATGCGGGCACCGTGCAGGCGGGCCTCGGCCGCAATGGCGGCATCATCGGTGGAGACATAGACTGCCGCCACACGTGTCGCCGCCCGCGCCGCCCGCACCGAACGACCGATCAGCGAGACCCCCCCGACGGGGCGCAGGTTCTTGCCCGGCACCCCCTTGGAGCCGCCCCGAGCCAGGATGATGCAGGCGGTGTCCTGACGGGACGCTGTGGGCATGTTGGAGGGGGAAGGCTGGGTCATACGGTGGTTCTATCTGCTCATTCTTAAATAGGCCTGAGGCCCCAAGAGCCCACCCGGAAACCGGATTAATGTGGACCGTTGACGGCAGCTGGCGCAATCGGCCCTTGTTTACAAAGCCCATAGCGGCGTGTAAATCCCACCACAGTTTCCCCCGACCTGACCCATGTGTTCAATATCCGGCCAACATGCTGCAAAGATTAAAACAGTCTCGTCTTGGCAAGGTCCTTTACCGGCTCTCGCGCAGCTCCTTTGGCAGCCCTTTGCGTCTTTTGGCCCGCCTGGTTCAACATGAGCGCCTGAACCCCAGTCACCTTGCGTGGCGCAACCGGCGCCACAACCGGCAGCAAATGCAAATTCTGGCCCGTTTCGAGGCCAAAACCCGGCGGCCCGGATGAGTGCCCTGCCCGCGCAGCCCGCAGGCCCGGCGCAGGTGCCTTTCGAAGCGCGCCCGGTGCTCTTGCTGTTCTGCGATGATTCCACCCTGTTCTTTGCCCGGCGCATGCGCGACTGCCTGCACGCGGCGGATCCGGACCTTCAGGTACACATGGGCTGGGTGGCAGAAGAAAACGCTCTGTCCTATCGGCAGATGGAACAGCTCCTGCCCGAGGGGCCGGATCTGGCAATCCATGGCGAGACTGCTTTTGAAGAGCTGCTTCTGGGCGGGCGCTATCGGGCCATCCTGACCAGCCGAGTCTACGGGGCGCTTGGCGCCCAGTTGCGCCGCGTCGAAGTCTCCGCTGCGGCCGGGCGTCCTTGCGTTATCGCCTTCCTTGGCGGGCTCGATTTTTTCCCCGAGAACGGCTATTTCCGCCGCCGCAACTGCGATGGGGTTTACCTGTTCCCGGCCAGCGAAATCCCGGTCTATGAACGCCGCGCGGCCACCTGGGGCGATCGCATGTGGCAGGAGGTGGGATTTGGTCATCCGACCTTCCTGGCACCCGAGGCGCTGCCGCCCGAGGATCTGGCGGCGCGGCGCGACATCTATTTCTTTACTCAGGCCCTGTCGCCGACGACCCGGCGCGGACGCATGCACATGCTGGCGGCGATGGCGGCGATCGCCCGCGCCAACCCGGACCGCACCGTCTGGATCAAACTGCGCCATCTGCCCCATGAGAACCAAAAGCATCTGCATCTGGAAAAATACGACTATCCGGGTCTGCTCAAAGCTCTGCCTGATGCGCCGGACAATCTAAAGCTCACCGCCTGCACCATGGATGAGGCGCTAAAGACGGCGGCCCTTGGCATCACCTGCACCTCGACCGCGGCCATCGATGTGATCCGCGCGGGCGCGCCCTGCATGGTGCATCTGGATTTTGTCGACAACTACGTTGACCCTCTGGTCGAGCCCATGCGCAAGCTCTTTGCAAAAAGCGGCCTGATCACCCCGCTTGAGGACATGCTGAACCTGCGCGCGGCGGCCCCGAACCCCGAATGGGTCGCCGACATGTTCTGCCCGCGCGACCTGGGCGCGCGGGTGCTGGACACCGTAACCCGCTTCAATGACCGCGCCTTTCAGGTTGAGGTTTTCGGCGGGGCGAAAAAAGCTGCATTTATCGCTTAGCGAGCCAAGTTGTCAGAGGCTGGTGCCATGGCTTCAATCGTCTAGCAGGTCCCAGCTCATTGGGGTGCCTTTTGCCACGTCGCGACCGACCTTTCGGCCCAAAAGCACGTCGTAATACCGGGGGGCAAGACCCGAGCCTGGGCGGATACGGCGCAGATTTCGTGAGGTCAGCTGATCTCCTGCTTTCATATCCTCGCCGATATAAAGAGAGCGACGTTTCTTGCGCCCTTTTTGCTCCGATTCCGTACCTCCAAACCAGATTTCTCCCATGGCTTGGGCCGCACGTTCAGTTTCAACCACCAATGCGGTGAATTCATCCGGTTCGAGTGAGAATGCACTGTCCACGCCCCCTTCGGAGCGGTCGAGGATAAAGTGTTTTTCAATGACAGTTGCCCCGAGCGCGGTTGCTGCGACGGAAACGCCCGTTCCCATTGTGTGATCGGACAGCCCGAAATTGCAGCCAAAAGTCTGGCCCAGAAGCGGCATGGTTACAAGGTTCGTATTCTCAGGGCTTGCAGGATAGCTCGAGGTACATTTGAGGAGCGTCAGGTTTGTGCACCCCGCGCTCAAAGCGGTTTCCACCGCTTCACCTATTTCGACGGGTGTTGCCATCCCGGTCGAGATGATCATGGGCTTGCCGGTCTCGGCCACACAGCGAATGAGTGGCAGGTCGATCGCCTCGAAGGAAGCAATTTTGTAAAGCGGTGCATCAAGGCTTTCCAAAAGCTCCACCGCGTCTTCCGAGAAAGGAGTGGAAAAAGGAATGATCCCTTTCTTGCGCGCCCGGTCGAATATGGGCTTGTGCCATTCCGCCGGGGTGTGGGCTTCCTCATAGAGTTCATAGAGCGTGCGTCCGGCCCAAAGCGACTTGGGATCGGTAATTGTGAACTCACCCTCGCTCAGGTCCAGAGTCATGCTATCTGCAGTGAATGTTTGGATTTTGATCGCATCGGCACCAGTGGCCGCTGCTGCATCTACGATGGCCAAGGCCCGTTCCAGCGACTGGTTATGGTTGCCGGACATCTCGGCAATGATGAAGGGGCCCTTGCTATCGCGGACGACTTGGGTTGCACTCAGCGCCTGACGTAGGTCCTGCATGAAACTTGCTCCTGCCTGTAGTTACGCGCCCAGCTCCGAGCTCGTAGTATTTAATGTAGTTTTGAAATCGGTGATGCCGGTTTCAAGGGAATAGCGTGGCTGCCAGCCCAGAACGGCCTTTGCCCGATCCAGCGCCATGACGGTTTGCGGCATGGGCGCGTCGCTGTCGGTTTTCAGGGCGACGGGCTGCGGATTACCAAAGATACGGTTGGCCGTTTCAGCGATTTCCGCCACCCGCCATGGCTGTCCGCCGCCGATATTAATCGTGCCCTGCGCATGCGAGGCAAGCGCGGCCTCAATGGCCTCAACCACATCTCGTACATAAATCTGGTCGATCACGTAGTTGGGATTGCCCGTCAGGGTGATCTGCTGTCCGTTTTGGGCGAGGTTGACGAACTTCATCAGCGCTGGCGTGCCTTTTTCTCCCGCCCCGTAGACGGCAGCAATTCGCAAGGCGATGGCGGACACGTCTGTGCCGCGTGTCAGCATTTCGAGATATTGTTCTGCCATCAATTTGGAGAGCGCATAGGCGTTGATAGGAGCAGTATCCGCAGTCTCACGGTAAGGCAGACCGCTGGCCGAAGAGTAAATCGCGATGGTGGAAGCAAGAACGATACGGTTTACTCCGACCGCTTGGGCCGCTTGCACCAGATCACCAATCACGCCCACGTTGGGTCCGTAGAAAGGACCCAAATCCATGGGAGCATCCTCGCGCGTCATACGCCGACCCGCCAGGTGGACTACTGCATCGACCCCCTCGAGTACCCGGGCAAGACTGTCCGCTGTATAATCCGTCTCTTGGCGGCTCAAGGGGCGCACCGAGTGCCCGGCCGTTTCCAGAGACGGACAGAGATAGCGTCCAATGAAACCCGATGCGCCGGTGACGGCAACGACACTCATGCCATCCCCTCCGGCTTATTCCCGGTTCCAGGCCGCACGTAATAGCCGACGACTTCGAGGGTGCCGTTGATGGGACGGACTTCTTCTCCCGGCTGATACCGGTATTCGTGATACAGGCAGTCCGCTGGCGGTGGATAGGTCGACGGATCAAAACGGGTGCCCGGAGGGACCTGCTGGAACATCAACTCAAAAGGTACGTCAGGTGCCTGCCCCTCACCTGCATTGGGCAGGCTGTGCACCGGAGCCGCGCCCGTCAGGACATCAATGGCCATGGAAATTTTGTCCGCGCCGGTAACGGCTTTGATCAATCGCCACATATGGCAGCCATCAAGCCTCGGTGCGATCTCGACAACGCGCGGACCATCTTGTGTTACGATCATCTGAAAATAAAGGACTCCATCGCGCGCGCCCAAGGCTGTCACGATGCGCCGCACCAGATCCTGGGCAACCGCCTGATCCGCAGGGCTAACATGAACGCAAGGTATCAGGTGGCCACGTGGAACCCCCAGAGCATGGGCACCATGTACCAGACGTTCGGAGAGAACCTGCATGCGGATCTGTCCGCCCGCAACAAGCACATTGCAGGAAATCTCGACGCCATCGAGAAATCCTTCGACGATAGCCTGCCCTGTGCGTGAAATCTCCGTGGCCCTGGCAATGGCGAGCTCAAGGTCCTCAGGCTGGTCAATACGCACGACACCGCGTTGGCCTTGCCCATCGGTTGGCTTAACGATGCAGGGAAACGTCGACCATTCTCCAAGCGCTGCAACACTGTCCACCTTGGCAAAAGGTACTGGACCCAAATCATGCTCGGCCAGAAAGCTGCGCAAGGCAGCCTTGTCGTCGAGCAGGCTGATAAAGGCACTGTCATAGAAATGCGGCAGGTTCAGGCGTTCGCTGAGAGCAACGACACTGCTCATGGCAATATCAGACGAGATGGAATAGACCAGATCGACGTCATGCCGCCGTGCAGCGTTTTCAAGCGCGTCCAGGTCAACAATGTTTATGTGCTCAACCACATCACAAAAGGCCTGTCCCGGCTCGCCTACTACAGGCGAGCAGCCAATCACGCGCCAGCCGCGATCTTTCATGTGACGGATGAGATCAGCCTGCCCGGCATTGGTGCCAAGCACCATGATCGTTCTCTGTGCGTCTGTCATTGACTCACCTTATCTTTTTGCCTCGACTGCAGGTTCAACAGAGCATCTACTAGGCGCTCTGCCCCAAGCCCGTCGACCAAGGCGCGACCCGCCCGGGACATCGCGGCTCTTTGGTCAGCATTCTCGATTAATTTCATAACAGCATTGCGCACCATGGTCCCCGATACCACGCTTATATCCCCAAGATAGGGAGCGCCAATACGATCTGTCCAACCGCGACAGGGGCGCTCCTGATTTGGGGCAAGCCCTATGAATATCATGGGCACACCGCAGATTGCGGCTTCATAGCTCATGGTGCCGCCGGCAATCAGCGCAAGATCGCAGTCGGCCATGAGGCTCGCCATGTCCGCAGGTGCTACATGCAATTCGATACCCGGCAAAGATGAGACACGGGCCGTGATGTCTGCAAGGTTTGGATTGGCCGGACCGCACACGACCACCAGGGTGATGCCGTTCCCCAGGTGACCGGCCAGTGCATTGAGGCTGAGAGCAATTGCTCCCCTGTCGTCCCCGCCACCGAAAGCCACAAGGATGCGCCGTACATCCCGTGTATCGGGTTGTGGTGTGATTGTGAGAAAGGCCGGACGCAAGACTGCATACGCCGGGCCAAAAAGGGTCTCTTGTGCCTCTGGTCGTTGTAGCCATCGCATGTATTGAGAGCGTTTTTCATAAGGCGAGGCATTGACCAGCAGGTCGCACCAGTAGTCGAAAGGCAAGCTTGCGTCGAACTGTTGCAACCAGCGTATTCCTGCCTTCATGAGCCGTTGTTGATAGGTCGGCGTGATACGGTAATCATCCATGACGGCAAGGCTCGCCTCATGGCGGGCGCAGCTCTCCAAGACGATGGCGCAGTCTTGATCATCGCTTCCGCGCTCCGGAATTTCCTGCCATTCAATGAACAGATCCATATCCTGTGCTGTCTGAAGGCTTGTCGGAGGGCCGAGGATTACACTGTGCCAGCCGCGCAGTTTCAGAACGCGGGCCATTTCTCGGCACCGCATGAGATGGCCAAGTCCGACCCGGGCGTTTGCATTGCAGCGAAAGACAACGGTGCGTGTCATTACTGCATGTCCTTTAGCGCGGCAAATAGCGCTTCAGCCAGAGCCCAGTCCTGGGGCGTGTCAATATCGACGGCGCGTGTGCGCGGGATCATGAAGGGGCGTGATCGGGGGGAGAACATCGCTGCGCCGCTGATAAAAGCATCCCGGTGACCCCAGTAGAACATACCCAGATCATGGAAGCACTCCGGCAGATCCTGTGTTCGCGTGCCACGATGTTCCGGAAACAGCATTTGCACGCCGCCTTGAGAATCTTGCGTCATGGCCCGATGGACCGGATGAGGATACTCGGCTGCCGCGAAGATGAAATCTACCTCGGATCCTTCCTGCCCAAGTGCGTGGCGCGCTGCATGCAGGTCTTCGGCACGTGCAAAAGCGGCCGTGGCATAAAGGGTGCAGACCCGATCAATCCGGCAACCCATCTGCTCTTCCAGGGCCGTAATGGCGTGGATAATGACTTGACGCGCCGTGGCGTGATCATCGGCTAGTTCTGCTGGGCGCATGAAGGGAACTTCAGCCCCCAGGTCACGCGCGACATCGGCAATTTCCACATCGTCTGTTGAGACGATGATGCGATCAAAACAACCGGCTTCCCGCGCCGTTTCAATCGGCCAGCCAATCATGGGTATGCCGCCGAACAGTTTGATGTTCTTGCGGGGAATGCGTTTGCTGCCACCGCGGGCTGGGATCAGCGCAATGTCCACGTGCGCGTCCTTTCTGGCCTTTGCCGTCTGCGCTAGCCCAGCACCCTGTGCATCGCTGCAACGACAGTGGACTGCTCTTCTTCTGTCAGCTTGGCGTACATGGGCAGGGCCAGCATCCGAGCATAGTAATCCTCGGCGACCGGGCACAGTCCCGCCTCAAAGCCCAGTTTCGCATAGTAAGGTTGGAGATAAACTGGGATATAAAGAACGTTCACGCCGATCCCCAGTGCACGTAGCTGATCAAAGGCTACTTCCCGATTCACAGGTGCCTCATCGCGGAGCAGCACAGGATACAGGTGAAGCCCTGAGTGCTGGAAGTTTGGTTGATGAGGGAGCTTCACAGGAAGATCCGCCAGGGCTTGATCATAGACTTTGCGCCGGGCGTGGCGTGCTGCAGTATAGTCTGCCAACCGAGACATCTGGCTGACGCCAAGGGCGGCCTGCAAATCGGTAATACGATAATTATAGCCGAGGCTGATTTGCTCGTAATACCAAGGACCATGGCTTTGGCCGAGCATGCGCGCCGGATCACGGGTAATCCCGTGGCTGCGCAATTCGGTCAGGCGTGTGGCCAAGTCCGGATCACGAGTGGTTGCAACCCCGCCTTCTGCTGTGGTGACGATCTTCACCGGATGAAAGGAGAAGACACAGATGTCGGAATGGGCGCAATTGCCCACTGGCGCCCCACGGTAGGATCCGCCGATGGCATGACTAGCATCCTCCACCACGCGAAAACCGTAGGTGTCTGCTAGGGCACCTAAACGTTCCATGTCGCAGGACTGTCCTGCGAAATGGACCGGGACGACCACCTTGGGCAACGCCCTTGTCTTTGCTGCCGCCTTTAGCCGTGCTTCCAGCGTATCGAGGCACATCACATAGGTGTCGGGATCAATATCGATGAAATCGACTGACGCACCACAATACAGGGCTGCATTGGATGTGGCCACAAAGGTGTTGGGAGAGGTCCACAAAAGATCCCCTGGCCCCAGATCAAGCGCAAGATAAGCAATGTGCAGTGCAGCCGTAGCCGAACTCACCGCGATGGCATGAGTCACATCGCAGGTATCGGCTATGACGTTTTCGAACTCCGCAATCTTGGGGCCTTGTGTAATGAAGTCGCCAAGCAGAGTTTCGCAGACGGCATCTACATCCGTCTGGGTGATGTCCTGGCGGCCATAAGGGATCATTCCATTGCCATCTTGTTGAAGGCAACAATCTCTTCCACAGTCAGGAAGTGAGGATTGGAGCCCGAGTTATAGGAATATCCCTGTTCGACCGGAACGCCTTTTTCACCAAGCGCATTCTCGTCGAAAGCAGCCTCTCGTTCATAGAATTTGATTGTAGGCTGCAGCACAAAGTGATCATCGAATTCCAGTGTCAGATGGCTGTCATCGGAGGGACACATGACTTCATGTAGTTTTTCACCGGGACGAATGCCAACCACGTGCTGCTCAAGATCGGGTGCAATGGCTGTAGCCAGATCGGGAACACGTACAGAAGGAATTTTCGGCACGAAAATCTCACCACCATACATACGTTCAAAGTTCTTAAGAACGAAATCGACCCCCTGCTGCAACGAGATCCAGAAACGGGTCATGTTGACATCGGTAATGGGCAAGCTGGTGGCCCCTTCGGCCTTGAGCTTTTCGAAGAACGGGACAACAGAGCCGCGCGAACCCACTACGTTACCATAGCGGACAACGGCGAAACGTGTGCGCTTAGAACCAGCCATGTTGTTGGCCGCAACAAAAAGCTTGTCAGAGGCCAGCTTGGTGGCGCCATAAAGGTTGATGGGGTTGGCTGCCTTGTCAGTGGACAGGGCAATCACTTTCTCCACCTTGTTGGCCAAGGCGGCATGGATCACGTTCTCAGCACCATGCACATTGGTGCGAATACACTCCATGGGGTTGTATTCAGCGGCTGGCACCTGCTTCAGGGCTGCAGCATGGATCACGTAATCAACGCCTTCCATGGCCTGGACCAGTCTGTCGCGATCACGCACATCACCAATCAGATAGCGCATCTGCGGCTGGTCAAAAACTTGAGCCATCTCGAACTGCTTGAGCTCATCCCGCGAATAGATGATCAGCTTACGGACCTTGTATCGTTCCAGCAAGGTCTTGACGTATTTACGTCCAAAGCTTCCTGTACCACCGGTAATCAAAACCGTCTTGTCATCAAACATATAGTGCACATCCCTCTGCTTCGATGCCGGGGATAGAGTATCTATTTTGATATTTCAACGCTCTTTGACGCGCTCGCTTTCACATAGGGTACAGGTATATTCTTCATCATTCTGCCGGTCTGAATACAGTCGGATTTCAAGTCTGAAAATTCAGTCAATCTCCCGATTTTTGGAGTTTTTCTTCAAGGCGTTTCAAGTGCTGCTTATATTTTGGATGGTACTGTGAGATGGTAAGGGCCCGACGAAACGACGCCTTTGATGCCAAAAGGTTGTTTTCGGCCTCCTGGGCAAGTCCGAGTGCGGCCCAGGCGCGGTGTTCTCCGGGGTAACGGTCCAGCACTTGCAGGCACACCGCCCGCGACCGGGTCGGGCTGCCACTGCGTCTCAGGGCTGCTGCAAGTAGAACCATACTATCCTTGTCGTCCGTTTCGGTCAGGCAGGCAATTGCAAGCGTAGATGCTGCGGCATTGTACTGACCGAGCTGAAATTGCGCGTGTCCAAGGAGAGTGAGTGCGGCCTCGCCGTCAGGCAGCACCTCTAGTGCCCTTTGAGCCTCGTGTATGGTGTTATTCCACTGCTTTTCGGCTCGGACTTCCTGTGCTTTTCGCAGTGCCTCGGTATACTCGGGGTACCCTAGGGCGCGCCCAGAGAACGGGATACTTGGTAATGGTTTGCCCCCTACGAATGCACGCAGCAACGGACCAAGGAGCGCTTTGCGTGACAAAAAGGATGGGGTGATATGCCCCGCTCCCAAGATAGAGATCGCAGTTACATGTGTCTCTGCTTGCGGGTGGGCATCCATCAATTTTCGAGTCGCCCAAAGGTCGGAAGCATCCCGTTCACCAGCGATCAAGGTGATTTCGGGCGCGTGCTCTGCAACAAGCGGCCTTAGAGAGGTGGTCCTGCTTTTTCGACCAGAATGCAGCCCAGTTAAGGTGGATCAGGGTTTCACATCAGGCTGCCATTTTCATGGGTTCCGGTTTGCTGACATGGACCTCTTCGGGGGTCAATATGCCATGGGTCGAGTGGGGCCGCTCGGCGTTGTAATAGGCCAGCCATTTCCCAATACCGTCTCGGGCCTGTGACCCGGTCTCGAAGGCGCGCAGGTAGACGCATTCGTATTTCAACGACCGCCACAACCGCTCGATCATGCGATTGTCGATCCAGCGGCCCTTGCCATCCATCGATATCTTCACCTTGGCCTCCTTCAGCTCATCGGTCCAGTCGCTGCTGGTGAACTGCGATCCCTGATCGGTGTTGAAGATCTCCGGCGGGCCATATTTGGCCAGCGCCTCTTTCAGCGCCGCGACACAGAAGTCTGCCTCCAAGGTATTCGACAGCCGCCAGGCCAGCACCTTGCGGCTATACCAGTCCATGATCGCCACCAGATACAGGAACCCCCGCTCCATCCGGATATAGGTGATGTCGGCGCACCAGACCTGGTTGGGCCGGTTGATCGCCAGTCCCTTGAGCAGGTAGGGATAGATCTTGTGCGCCGGGTGCTTCTTGCTGGTGTTGGGCTCCTGGTAGATCGGCACCAACCGCATCAGGCGCATCAATCGCCGCACACGATGGCGGCCACATTTGTGACCCTGCCGCTTCATGTGCCGCGCCATCTGGCGAGAGCCATACCACGGGGTCTCCAGGAACTGCTTGTCGATGATCTCCATGAAGGCCAGGTTCTCAGCGCTCTCCCCCTTGGGCCGGTAATACAGCGTCGAGCGCGACAGTTGCAGCAGCCTGCATTGCCGCCGCTGGCTCAGCTCATGATCCTTGCTCACCATTTTTTGCCTCGCGTCCCGAGCAGTTGAACCGAGGCATTCGCTAAAAAATCCCGTTCCACCACCAGCTGCCCGATCTTCGAATGCAGCTTCTCGATCTCTGCCTCCTTCCCCTTCCCGGGATCAGCGCCTCGCCGGGTGAACGCCGTGGCCATGTTCTCGATCGCCGCCCGCTTCCACGTGCTGATCTGGTTCGGATGCACGCCATACTTCTTCGACAGCTCGGCCAGCGTCATCTCTTCTCGGATCGCTTCAAGCGCAACCTTCGCCTTGAACTCAGGCGTATGCGTCTTTCTCTTTGCCATTTCGGATCGTCTCTCTCGTCATACGATCCACCTTAACAACTGGTCCGAATTTCCGCGACCACCTCTTAGGTCCGGAGCGGATAAAGGCGTATTTTTCAGCATATATTTCGCGCTTTGGCTATAAGGTTCGCCAAGGCACACATCCGAAGAAAATGCGAGGATACGTGCTTGCAACAAGCAGCCATAATGGATTGCAGCATACCCGCCCATGGAGGTTCCGATGGTGCAGACCTGCGTCACACCCAACCTCTCCATCCAAGCCTTCAGAGAGGCGACCACCTCCTGTGGCGACGAACCCAAGCCGGGTATGCCATCCTGATACCACCGGTTTGCGCCGTTATTCAGAAAAACGGTGTGTGTTTCTGTCTCACGTCCAGACTGGAAAAAATTGAATGTTTCAGCCCTCAAATCCTTAGCGCCAAAATAGATGGCCAAGCGATCTGAGCTGTCATTGAGGACGATGCGATGACATGGCCCTTCCAGCGGTGTCGGCAAGTTCATTTTCATTCCATTCTGTTGCGATGAATGAACTGATGGCACAGGCATTCGGCACGCGCTAGCATAACTCTGTCATTTAGGGCTACATACCTGTTGTGGGTTTTTCCGGCTTTGAAGCCAATAAGCTTACAGGCCGCGCCTGCGTAGAAAATCACAGGATTTGGCTTTTGCATTGGGCAAGGCGGCGTTAGAAACGCCGAAGGAAAAAATAAGGTGTTCCCCAATGCGGCTCGTTCTATTTCGAATAGCGACCAAACTGCATATTTTGCCCTTGCTGCGGGCTGTGTTTCACAAGCTTCCTCTTGCAATAGCGCGCGGATGTCTGCGCTTGGGGTTGCCACGTTTGGCACTGCTTTTCTGCGCTCTTGCCGGAAAATTTTCCCGAGGAGCGCATCGTGTTGCCTGGGTTAAAGCACAAGCGTTCGAGGCTTTGGGCGAACAGGAAAAGGCGCGGCAGCAGCGGATCTTTCGTTTGCGCCTCCTTCTGGCCGAACAAACTGCGCGCAAGGATCTGGCCAAAGTCCTTGTCAGCATGGCGGATTTGGAGCGCCTTGATGCAGCAGCACCATTGGCTACGGGACGTATCATTGCGGACCATATCGTGCGCGACAAGGGACGCCCAAAACTGCTTAAGGCCGCGCGCAAAGCAAAGAAACGATTTCGTGAAAGCGCGTTTTTGGATCACATTATCGCCTTGTGCGAGTCGATGGATGGAAAGTTTCATGGCGCAGCACAGCGAATTTCTCGGGTCATCGCTTCGCCCTATCCCACTCCTCGATCGGTTAACGCTCTGCAACTGAAGCTGTTGGAAAGCACGTGGCGTGTTGTGGATCAGATCGCCAGAGAACAGATGGACTGGGCCGAAGCACCCGATGTGAAGGTTCCCAAAATTGCCGCGCAGGAACAGCAACCTGCAAACATCCCATCACTTTCTTTTAAGGAACGAGCTTTGCAGCGTCGGCAACGGGATGAATATCTCGAGATGTGCCAGCAGGATTTCGAAATAGCAGATACGCTGGAAAAACGCTTGGCTGCCATCAGTGACATGTTGCGGAGCGGTGTACGGCATGTACCGGATTATACAGCCTCCTATGAGCAAGCCCGCCGATGCCTGGAGCACGTACATCCCGAAATCGAGGCGCTGCAGCAGCCAGGTGCCCTATCTGATCTTAAAAAGGTAGAGTCCGCCGTTCAAAGCATGTGTACCTACATGCGCCTTGCAAAGCGGCTTGGTGAATTAGGCTGCGTATCACAGACCGCAACCTATCTTGGACACCTTTCGGAAAACCCCGAATTCTGTTCGGCCATGTGGATTGCACCGACTGTTTTGCACAAAGACGCAGAGGTCCCTGAGCTCGCTGCCCAAGTTATGCAGCGGGTTCAGCAGGCTCCACCAAAGATCAATGCCGATGTACGGGCGTTTTTCCAATGGGCCATGCATGCGCACCGATACGAAGAGGCCGATTCATTTTTCGAGAAGCTACCCGAGAAGCTGCGCAGCCGCCATGGTGTATTGTACTATGTGAACATTTTGCAGCGCCAAGGACGGTTTGCACAGGCCCTGAAAATACTGCGCGTGGTTCACGCTCAGATCCTACTCAACCCATTGCGCGTTAACGCTTATACGAATTACAGCCTCATCAAGCGCACCGGAGAATTGAGGTTCCTGATAGAGACTGCTCGGCTCTACGAAACGGTACCTCAACCTCAAGATCCCAAAGGTCTGGTCCTCGTTGCCCCGCGCAATATCGATCAGTTGCGGCGTCAGCCCCTGATGGTGCTTCAGGAACTGAAAAAACAAGGCTGGGCGGTGGTTCCCTTGGTCGAGGGGCTGCTTCCTCGTCAGGAAACCGGCATCCCCGGGATCGATTTGCTCAACGGCGCCATACACGCCAATACTGAGCTGTCCACTGCCGCCAATCTCGCCTTGCCAGAACTTGAGAACTTCAACTTTGTACCGGAAAAAGGTCACCTGTCCTGGGGGCAAATAGACCTCTCCCATGCGCTCTGGGAAGATGCCGCAATCAATCGACGACGCCATTCCATTCACTGGACTTGCCCTGAGCTGATTCATTATTTGAGTGGGCTTGCCAAGTGGACACGATCGACGGGTCGGGTGCTGAGTTATGTCACAAACCTGCAGCGTGCGCGGGGTATTCCGGTTTGCAGCTTGGTCCCGTTCAACATTCGCCTCCCGGATGTCGTTTCGCGATTCTATTGTGATTCTTTAGGAAAACCGGATGATTTCTTTTGTGTCCAGTTCGCGAACGGATACCAGAATTACTTCACGAACTTCTCCACAAACGTGTCGCAACGCATGGTCGTGCGCAATGTGACGAAAGCATCCCATGTCAGGTCTGTTGCATTTCCTATCCCGGAAAATTTCGAACGCTATTATGCAGCCAACACCCACCGACTGACCGAAGTCATGGAACGATTTGCTCCGATTACGACGGTCAAACGGTCGACAGAAGGCTCGAAGGGGCGCCCGCCTGAAGCCGATATGCTAGATGAGCGGATCGCAGCATGGCGTGCAAAGGGCGGCAAGGTTGCTTGCGCCTTTGGTAAGGTCGTCTGCGACAGCGGCGTTCCCTTTGATGGAGGTCCTGCGCATAAAGATATGCGCGACTGGATCAACCATTGTATCCGTGCGGTCCAAGGATCAGATACCCTGCTCTTGATCAAGCCTCACCCGCATGAGCTGAACAACCAAATCGCAACCTTCCCCACAGAATATTTTCGCGATCTGATCGACGAGCCGCTGGGAGACAACGCAGTCTTTCTGGGCCACCGCTGGTTCGACATGGATGATATGCGCAGTCGGATGGATGTCGGTGTGATTTATAACGGAACCACCACGATCGAACTCGGGCTCATGGGGATTCCTGCGATTTTGGCAGGACACTATAGCCCAATCGATTATCCGATCGGCCAAGTCACTTTTGATGATGCGGCAGAGTTCGAGGCGCTTTTGCGTTTTGAAAAACCCGCTGTGTCGGCACCGGATGTGCAGGAAAGAGCGGCCATGTGGCTGGATTACATGGCAAATGAAAACTTCACTCAGCCTTACCGTTTCCATGCTCGGCCAGTGACAAACAAGGTGCTCTATCCTCCATATTGGTTCCAGTCGGACTTGAAAGAACATGAGAGGGAAGGCAATCCAGCTGTTGCTGAGCTGGCTGGACGGATTATCGGAACACATTTCGAACCAGGAGATGTCCATGCGACCCACTCGCTGGAGCATCGCGGTCTCGCTTTCTCCATATAATAATGCCATCGCGGACAGGAGCGACCGCGCTACCGCAGATAACGATCGGAAACCGAAATGAACGCTAACCTATCATCCCTGTTTGATCGGCTCTTCCCGATCTGCCGCTCCATTACCGGTCCCGGCCTGCGGGAAAGTCTGGAAATCTTTGCAGAACATATGCCGTTGCAAATGCATGGAGTGGCGAGCGGTACAAAAGTGCTCGACTGGACTGTTCCCCCCGAATGGTCGGTACAACATGCACGGCTCATCGGTCCGGACGGCCAGGTCATCTGTGATTTCGACGATCACAACCTTCACCTAGTGAACTATTCACAGCCGTTCCAAGGTGAGATGAGCCTCGAAGAATTGCAACCGCATCTGCACTCTCTGCCTCATCTACCGGATGCTATCCCCTATGTGACCAGCTACTATCATCCACGCTGGGGTTTTTGTCTCACTCATCGGACGCGTGAAACCCTGCCCCAAGGCACTTATAAAGTCGACATCCAGACGACACATACTCCGGGAGAAGTCAGCTTCGCCACATGCGATCTGCCGGGCGATAGCGATGAAGTGGTGCTAATCTCGTCTTATCTGTGCCACCCCAGCATGGCGAACAACGAGTTGTCAGGTCCTTTGGGGCTGCTTCGGCTCTATGAGCGCATTGCTGCATGGCCCAACCGTCGTTTCACATACCGGTTCCTGCTTTGTCCCGAAACGCTGGGTTCTATCGCCTACCTAGCACGTTTTGGAGCCGACCTGGCCCCCAAACTGCGAGGTGGCATGGTACTGACATGTCTGGGAGGACATCGCGACACCCTCAGCTTCAAGCTCTCGCGGCGTGACTGGCTGGACCGCCCCAGCACGATGGACAAACTCGCCCGCAGCATGGCTGAAACCTACCCACAGGAATTCGAACTTCGCGACTTCACCCCCACTTCGGGATCGGATGAGCGACAATTTTGTTCACCCGGATTTGATTTCCCCATGATCCAGGCAGCACGCACCGTCTACGGTCAGTTCGTGGAATATCACACCTCGGCCGATGACAAGCGCTTTATGCGCATTGAGCAGGTCGAGCGTGCTGCTGACCGGTTGGCCGAAATGTTGGAAGTCTTCGATTATGACGGTGTCGGCCTGCGCTCCCTTGCCCCTTATGGCGAACCACAGCTGGGGCGGCGTGGACTTTACCCTACGATGAACTCACCAATGAATCGCGGCTCTTCCCGTGACGGTGCAACAGACCAGCGCCAAACGCTGAACCGGCTTTTGATGACCTTGTCTTTGGCAGATGGAACACATGACCTAGTCCAGATCGCCGAGCGCATTGGATGTGGGCCGGATGCGCTTTTGCCAATTATCCGTGAGCTGCGTGCCCAGGGCATTCTGAGCCTAGATGAGGAGAACGCGCAATGACCCGCCCTTTAAATGACCTTGTCGAGAGTTGGCAGCGCGCCGGGATCGCGCCGGGCGATACGGTTCTGATTCACAGCAGTATCCGTCGAACCAGTGCGCTTGGATATTCCGCCGAAGACATCAAAACGTCTTTCCTGGAAGCGGTCGGCCCTGAAGGAACCGTCCTGTTTCCTCTGTTCAACTTCGACTTTTGCAAGGGGGTCCCCTTCGATATGCGCAGCAGCCCCTCTCATATGGGAGCGCTGACGGAAGCTGCGCGCCAAGACCCAAGGGCCATACGTACGGGGCATCCGGTTTATTCCTTTGCAGTGATCGGTGCGCATGCAGAAGTGTTCCGCGATTTGTGTAACTCAAGTGGCTATGGGACCGACAGCCCATTCGCCATGTTGCGCCGCATGCAGGGCAAGATCGCCGTGCTGGACTTGATGGGTCAGAACAGCATGACATTTTACCACCATGTCGAAGAAATTCTGGACGTGGATTATCGCTACCACAAGGCTTTCACCGCGCCCTACACGGATCACAATGGAATCGAGACCACGCGCACCTTTTCGATTTTCGTCAGAGACATTGAGCGTGGTGTGCTGACCCATGTTAATCCGATGGATGACAAATTATGGGAGCTTGGGCTCTATAGCGGTTGCAAGCCAAAGGAAGATTACGGCCTACGCGTTATCGACGCCCGCAGCCTTTTTGATGCCGTAGCCGATGTCATCAGGAAAGGACGAGCCGAAGGCCAGCTCTATCGCATCGATAGCACTTAACTCCGGGCATCGAACCAAAGATCTATGCCCAGGCTTCAGTTGCGACGTCCATTCGCCAAAACAAAGCGCACGGCCCTGCCCACCCCTCCCATTCTGCGGCGATGCTTGAGGGCGTAGGCCAGTCGCATCAGGGGCGCCCAAGGTCCGAATACTCTGGAAATCATGGCCTGGCGTGCGCGCATCAGATCGGGATCCGACCAGTTGTCGCCGGTGCTGTCATGGGGATGAGACCCCGTCACCACCGGCAGGGACATCCCGGCAAGACCCGCGCGCAGGATATCGCAGACAAAGATGTAATCCTCGGCCACGGGATAACGGGCGCCAAGACCGAATTCGGTGTCAAACCGCAGGTCCGCCGCGCGGATGGCCGCCAGGCGCACCATGAATTCCGGGGCGCAGATCCGGCCGCTGTTGAGCCGGGTCAGCCTGTGGGCGCGCGCCCGCGACGGCAGGCGTTCGGCGCGCCAGCCCGCAGCCAGGGCGAGCCCCGGATCCTGCACAAAGGCCTGCGCCAGGACCATGATCCCGACCGGATCCAGCACCTGATCATCATCGGCAAAAAGAACCAGCGGCTGATCGGCCTGCGCCAGGGCTGCATTGCGGCTGCGCGACAGCCCCCTGCCCTCAAGCGCCAGCACCCGGGTATCGACTCGTGCCTCAAGCACCTTGCGTATGCCCGGATCCGCCGCCTCGGGGCATTGCAGAAGGATCAGGTAGGTCAGGCCCGGGCGCGGCGCGGGCAGACGAATGCGGGCAAGCCCTGCGCCAAGGGTCGAGATCGCAACCGCAACCCCAAGGGGCGCGGCCCCCGGATCAGCGTTTGAGGCCGGCATAGTTCACCCGGACATTTTCACGCCAACCACCCAGGGCATCGCATTCGATGAGGTTACCGTCGCGCCCGCGCAGATCTCGGCGGCGCTCAGTAAAGTCGAAATCTGCATGCAGGCACTCAAGACCCGGAAACAGCGATTTCAGCCCTTCCGCTGAAAACCGCCAGTAATCGATCGGACAGGGATGATAGCGCCACGAAAACAGGGTGCTGTGAAAGGCGACACCGCCGGGCTTCAGCAGCCGTGTGATTTCCTGCCCCGCCAGCCAGGGCCGGTCGATATGCTCAAAGACATCAAGGCTGAAAATGAAATCATAGCTTTCATCCGGGATATGCGGACAGTGAGTGATGTCACCGACCATGACCTCGACATCGGCGCCCGGCGCATCCTTGAGATCCATCGCATGATAGGTAAAGACGGGAAAAGCCGCCTGGCGCGGATTGAGGCGACCACCGATCTCAAGCATGGTGCCCGAGGTGCAACCGACCTGCTCAAGAAGGGTTCGGGCCAGATGCTCCACCCGCTCTCCGCGGGGCAACTCTTCTTGCCAAAGTTGTTTTTCGGCCTGCGCCTGGCGCAGGGTGTCTGCCGCCGATGGGCTGACCACGCGATCCGGGTTCAAAAACCCCTGCGCGGCCGCCTTCAGCCTCTTCCCAAAGCTCATTAAAATCTCATTTTGCCATTGTTCGCGTTTTCCATGCTCGTACCCCGGATCGGGGGGGCTTGCCAATGGTCTGGCCCTCATGTGCCCTTTGAGCAGTTAGCCGCGCAGCAGGCGGCGCAGCAGATGGTTCGACAGGTACCAGCCCGCGCGCGCAGGCGAAAACCCGAGATGCGTGCGGTACATCTGCCATGTGGCCCGGATCGCGCGCCCTTTCGGAGCGCTGAGCGAATCCGGTTGAACATGATGGATCGCCAGCGGCCGGTCCAGCCCATGCGCGCGCCCGCCCTGCTCCAGCAGTTTCAACCAGAGGGCAAAGTCCTGCCGCATGCGCAGGTCCGGCATTTCAACCGTGCCGAAATGGGCCCGGTCATAAAGCGCGGTCAGGCAACCGATCACATTGCCCTTGAGCAGCTGTGCGCGATCGACCGCTGCGGGCACCCGGACCTGGCGGCGCTGTGCTCCGCGCTGGCGCCAGAAACCGGTATAGCTGAAAGATGCGCCGCTTGCCTCCATGAAGCTCAACTGAGAGGTGAGCTTTTCCGGCAGCCATTCATCATCGGCATCGAGAAAGGCAATGTAACGCCCGCGCGCCTGCGCAAGGCCGGCATTGCGCGCCGCGGCCGCGCCGCTGTTGCGCGACTGGCGCAGAACCCGGATCCTCGGGTCCGCGGCCGCCAGATCCGCGCAAAGATCCGCTGATCCGTCAGAGGAGCCATCCTCGATCAGCACCAGCTCCCAATCGGGATAGTCCTGCGCCTGAACCGAAGCCACGGCCCGCGTAAGTGTCTTTTCTGCATTGAAGACTGGCATGATCACAGAGACCAACCCGTCGACCAGATCAGACCGTGTTTGCGGCACAGGTTCGACGGGGGTGGCGGACTGGGTGCGCGCGGCGGCCAGCGGATCGGACAGGGGTGATTTATCGCCTTTCACGATCGGCCTTTCTGCGCTACCAAGACGCGATCCTGCGGCCGGCGGTCGCATTCGTTTGGGAGCCGCCCTCGCTCACGCCTAGATTGTAGCGCGGTAGAGGCGCAGGTTTCCCGGACGCCACGCATTATGTAACACATTGGGCAGATCTCATGACTGAAGCACATTCTCCGGTAAAGGTTATCGCCGAGATCGGATGCAATCACAAAGGCGAAATGGATATCGCCAAGGAACTGATCCGGGTCGCAGCGCACGTCTGCAAGGCGGATATCGCCAAGTTCCAGAAGCGCCACAACCGTGAATTGCTCACCCCCAAGCAATATGACACCCCGCACCCCAACCCGGCGAACTCCTACGGCGACACCTATGGCGCTCACCGCGAGTTCCTGGAATTTGACACCGACCAGCATAAAGAGCTGATCGACTGCTGCACGGAAAACGGCATCGCCTATTCCACCAGTGTCTGGGATCTGACCTCGGCCAAGGAAATGGCAGCGCTGAACCCGCCGCTTCTGAAAATCCCCTCGGCCACCAACCAGCACTATGACCTGCAGGGCTATCTCTGCGAGCATTACGCGGGCGAGATCCACGTCTCCACCGGCATGTCCACCGGTCAGGAAATCGGCGATCTGGTGAACTTCTACGCCGAGCGCGGCCGCGCCAAGGACCTGGTGGTCTACAGCTGCACCTCGGGCTACCCGGTGGCCTTTGAAGACATCTGCCTGTTCGAAATCCGCAACCTGATGGAGAAATTCGGCGCCACCGTCAAAGGTATCGGCTTCTCTGGTCACCACCTTGGCATTACCGCCGATGTGGCCGCCCTGGCGGTGGGCCGCACCATGGAGGCGGACGGCAAGGGCAAGTTCACCCATATCGAGCGTCACTTCACCCTGGACCGCACCTGGAAAGGCACCGACCATGCCGCCAGCCTCGAGCCCGACGGGCTGCGCCGCCTGTGCCGCGATCTGAAGAACGTGGACAAGGCCCTGGCCTACAAGGGTCAGGACATCCTGCCGGTCGAGCAGGTCCAGCGCGACAAGCTGAAATGGGTCAAGGCGGACCACGAAACCGCCGCCGAATAATCCCCCTGCCCCCGCCTCGACAGCGGGGACAGCGCATTAACAGACAGGCCGTGCTTCCAAAAGGGGCACGGCCTTTTTCATTGAGTCGCTTGCTGCCATCTCCGGGGCAAAGGCACCCTTACTTGTAAAGGATGTCCTTGCTGAACTTGCGCAGTAAAAGGATGCCGAAGAAGCCGGGGATCACCCCGAGAAGTGCCACATATATCAGCGAGATATAGCCCGGGTCGTAGGTGGAATAGAAACCCGTACGGATCAGCCCCGTCAAATGCACAAGCGGATTGAACCAGAGGATGTTCTGAACAACCATGGGCAGATCTTCGTAGATGTAGAAGACGCCGGACACCAGCATCAGGGGCCGGGTCAGCACGCCCCAGATCATCTTGTAGACCGGGAAGGAAAAACTCATGTAGGCGTTGAAGGTGCCGATCCCCACCGCCAGCAGAGTGGTCATCGCATAGGTCAAAAGGATCGGGCCGAAATCCAGGATCGCCCGGATATCCTCCACGATGAAAACCCCGGTAAAGATGATCGCCGACACCATGATCTGGGTGAGAACCGCCAGGATGCTGCGCGAGACCAATGTGTCCACATAGGTGACCCGCGGATAGGCCAGCAGCGCCTGGTTGAAGGAGATCGCCGCCCCCACGGCGGTCGAAACCTCCTGGAACATGCGCAGCACCATGAACCCGGTGGCATAAAACAGCACGAAGCTGGTCCCGAGCGAGGGCGAGCGCAGCAGAAAGGAAAAGGCAAGGGTCAAGATAACGATCATCGCCACCGGCTGCAGGATCGCCCAGATATAACCGCCCGGGCTGCGCCCGTAGGTGGTCGACATCTCACGCAGGATCAGGGCGACCACGGTGCGCAGGCCGCGGTAGCGGAGATTGGACGGCACTGCCGGGGTCATCGCGGGCGGGACACTCTGGGCCTCGGGCAGCTCTGCTATCGGGGTTTGTGTCATTAAGGCTGGTACTTTCGCACGGCTTGTGAAATCTGATAGACAGTTTTGGAAACAATCGTTTGGACCACAGGCTTGGCTGATAATCAATCAAATCCCGCCGCGTCAAAACAGGCAAGTGCTGAGACAGGCAAGACGCCCTCGAAAGCGCCCGCCAAGCCAAAGAGCAAACCGGAGGCCAAGCCAAAGGCCGCGGAGGCTCCCAAGCCTAAGCCTAAGCCGAAACCGGCTGCGAAACCACCGGCCGATCCGATCTATGCCCCGGCCCGCCCGGCCCGGCGCCAGCGGCGTCATTGGATGCTATTCCTCAGTTTCCTGGTCTGTGTGATCCTGCCCAGTTTCATCACCGGTGGCTACCTGTGGACCCGGGCGGTGGACCAGTACACCTCCAGCGTCGGCTTCACCGTGCGCCGCGAGGATACCCCATCGGCGGTGGACCTTCTGGGCGGCCTTGGAGCCTTTTCCGGCGCCAGCTCATCGGACAGTGACATCCTGTTCGAATTCATCCAGTCTCAGGAGCTGGTGGAACGGGTCGACGAAACGCTGGACCTGCACAGTCTCTACAGTCGCCACCACACCACCGATCCGGTCTTTTCCCTGGCACCGGACAGCAGCATCGAGGATCTGGTCGACTACTGGCAGCGCATGGTGCTGATCTCCTATGCGCCGGGCACCGGTCTGATCGAGTTGAAGATCCTGGCCTTCACCCCGGAAGAGGCCCGCGCCATTGCCCAAGAAATCTTCCGCGAGAGCAGCGAGATGATCAACATGCTCTCGGCCATCGCCCGCGAGGATGCCACCCGCTATGCCCGCGAAGAGCTGGACACCGCCGTCGCGCAGCTGAAGCAGGCGCGTCAGGCCCTGACCTCTTTCCGCTCGCGCACGCAGATCGTCGATCCCAGCGCCGATATCCAGATGCAGATGGGGCTTTTGAACACCCTTCAGCAGCAATTGGGCAAGGAACTCATTGATTACGACCTGCTGCTCACCTCGGTCCAGCAGGGCGACCCCCGCCTGCAGAAATCGCAACAGCGCATCGCGGCCCTGCGCGCCCGCATCGAGGCCGAGCGCGACAAATTCGGCAGCGGCCGGGAAACCGCCTCGGGCGAAGGCTATGCAACGCTGGTGGCAGAATTCGAACGGCTGATGGTGGACCGTGAGTTTGCCGAGAAGAAATACACCGGCGCCCTGTCCAACTATGATATTGCCCTCGCCCAGGCACAGCGCCAGAGCCGCTATCTGGCGGCTTATCTGCACCCCACCCTGGCCGAAAGCGCAGAATACCCCCGCCGCCCGCTGCTGATGGGGCTGACCGTATTGTTCCTGCTCATCGCCTGGAGCACCTCGGCCCTGATCTACTACTCGCTTCGGGACAGGCGTTAATTGCGGACGGGCGTTGATTGAGGACGGGCGCTAACCGGCGGGAAGAGGGCTGAGCATGATCACGCTGGAAAATCTGACCAAGAGTTTTCCCACCCCCAACGGGCGCAAATTCGTGGCCCGCAACGTCAACCTGACCATCCCAAAGGGCAAGTCGCTGGCCCTGCTGGGGCGCAACGGGGCGGGCAAATCCACCATGTTGCAGATGATCTCGGGCACGATGAACCCGGATTCGGGGCGCATCATCTCCTCGGGAAATGTCTCCTTTCCAGTGGGGTTCGCGGGCTCGTTTCACCGCGATCTGACCGGCGCTCAGAATGCCCGTTTCGTGGCCCGCATCTATGGTGTGGACACCGATGATCTGCTGGATTTCGTCGCCGATTTCGCGGCTCTCGGCGGCCATCTGCACATGCCGGTGCGCAGCTATTCCTCAGGCATGCGCTCACGCCTGGCCTTCGGCATCTCCATGGCACTGAAGTTTGACACCTACCTGGTGGACGAGGTGACCTCGGTCGGAGACAGCGCCTTTCGCCGCAAAAGCGCGGCCATCTTCAAGGCGCGGATGAAAGAATCAAATGCCATCGTGGTCACCCATTCGCTGATCGAGGTGCGCAATCTCTGCAATGCCGGCGCGGTGCTGGAAAATGGCGAGGTGACCTATTTCGACGACGTCGAAGAAGCCATCGCCCTGCATGTGAGCAATATGAAAAAGGCAAAATGATCCCGGAACACCCCCGGTTTGTTCGCATCATTGGCCCCAAAATAGAAACAATCCTAAACATAATTGACGATTGGGCTGCGCGCGGCTCCACCCGGGGTTAACCCCTGCCCGCCACCTTGGCCGTGAGCAATCACAGGTCAGAATGTCCATGTCACGGTTTTCGGTTTTGGGGCGCGCGGCCCTTCCTTCTCAGTATCACAGCGCCACGGCGCCGGTTCTTGTCAGCGGACAGGGCGCGGCCCTTCTGGAACTGCATGCCGGGCGCGGCAGCGCGGTTCACCTCTTTGATCTTGTCGGCGGGCGCCTGCAGTTGCAGAGCACCCAACAGTCCAGCGGCGAGGCGGCCGCGATCCGCATCCGCAACACGGTCTTTGCCCTGGAAGAGGCGGCGCTGGAGCGGCTTGTGGACCGGGGCGATCAGGGCAGCCTTGGGATCAGCCGGTCCGAGGCCTTTTATTCCGGCCAGTCGGGCTTTGCCGGGGATCTGGCTGCGGTGCTCTCGGCTCCGGTCGCGGGGCGTCAGATCCTGATCGGGGCCGGCGCCGGGCAACAGGGGCTGCAAAGCTTTGAGCGACTGGGCGATGGCAGCCTGCGCCCGCTGCAATGGCTGGGCGACAGCAGCCGGATCTATGCGCGGGATGTCTCGGCCATGGCCAGCCTTGAGCAGGGCGGCACGCGCTATGTGTTCAGCGCCGCCCAGGGCGAATCCGGCATCAGCAGCTTTGCCCTTGGTCAGGGCGGACAACTGACCCTGCGCAGCAGCCTGGGTGCCGCCGAAGGGGTGGGCATGGCCCAGCCAAGCGCGCTGCTGGCGCTTGAGGTCGGTGGGCAGGCGATGCTGCTGGCGGGCGCGGCCGGATCCGGCAGTATCACGGTGATGGCGGTGGCTGCAGATGGCCGCCTGTCTGTGCTTGACCATGTGAGCGACACGCTGGAGACCCGGTTTGGCGGGGTACAGGTGCTGGAAAGCTTTACCCATGCAGGCTGGACCTATGTGGTGGCGGGCGGCAGCGATGACGGGCTGACCCTCTTTGCCCTCTTGCCCGGTGGCCGTCTGATGGTGCTGGACAGTATCGCCGACAACAGCAGCCTCAGCCTGAGCAACGTCAATGGTCTTGCCCTGTCGCTGGTGGGGGGCACGCTACATGTCTTTGCCACCTCCGAAAGCGAGCCCGGCGTCAGCCACCTGCGCATCGACATCGCCCAAAGCGGTGCCATCACCACGGGCAGCGGCAGCCAGCTACGCGGCAGCGCGCGGGACGATATCCTCATCGCCGGTGCAGCGCAGCAGCAGCTCTACGGGGGCGATGGCGCCGATGTCTTCGTACTCTCCGGCAGCCGCAACAGCAGCGCGACCGTGCTGGATTTTTCCCCGTCCGAGGATCGTATCGATCTGGAAAACTGGGCTGGTCTCACCTCGGTGGATCAACTGCAGATCAGCGCCCGCACCGATGGTGCCCTGCTCACCTACCGGGGGCACGAGCTGCGTCTGATCACGCAGGACGGCAGCAGCCTGTCCTATGAGGATTTCATCCGCTCCGACCTTCTGGGCCTCTACCGTCCGCCTCTGGCCAGCGACACCCCGGTGCAGATCCGCGGAAACGACAGCGCCGAACAGCTGGTGGGCGCGGACGGCAATGACAGCCTGCGCGGGATGGGCGGTGCCGACACGCTGTTTGGCCAGAATGGGCAGGACAGTCTTTGGGGCGGCACCGGCGCGGACAGCCTGTATGGTGGCAGCGGTCAGGACAGACTTTATGGAGAGGATGACAACGACCGCCTTTACGGCGAAGACGGCCATGACCAGCTGTTTGGCGGCACCGGCAGCGACAGTCTTTATGGTGGTCTGGGCGAGGATCTGCTCGAGGGGGGCACAGGCGCTGACCGGGCCTGGGGCGGAACAGGCAATGACAGCTTAAGCGGCGGTGAGGGCAATGATCAGCTATACGGTGAAGCTGGCAACGACCGGCTTTATGGGGAGGACGGCAACGACACGCTGACAGGTGGCGTCGGCAACGATCACCTGAACGGCGGCAGCGGCCAGGACCGGATGGAGGGCGGCGCGGGGGCGGACAGCCTTTATGGGGGAAGTGACAATGACAGGATGTACGGTGGCGACGGCTCCGACCGGATCGATGGTGGAGACAGCAACGACAGTCTCTATGGCGGGGCTGGGGAGGATCTGCTGGAGGGGCGCACCGGGGCCGATCGGATCTGGGGCGAGGCAGGAAACGACAGCCTGAGCGGCGCCAGCTCGACCGATCAGCTGTTTGGCGGCGCGGGCAATGACAGCCTGCTGGGCGGCACCGGCGATGACACGCTTTATGGTGGCGCGGGCAATGACACCATCTTCGGCAACACCGCGCTCGATACGATCTACGGCGAGGCGGGGGATGACTACATCAGCTCGGGCGACGGGGTGGATTTTGTCGATGGCGGCGCGGGCAATGACACGATCTATGGCCGCTCGGGCTGGGACAGCCTTTATGGCGGGGACGACAACGATACGCTTTTTGGCTCCGAAGGGGATGACCTGCTGGCCGGGGGGCGCGGCAATGACCGGATCGAGGCCGGCTCGGCCTGGGACCGGCTTTTTGGCAACTCGGGCAATGACACGCTTTATGGCAATTTCGGCTCTGACTGGATCTCCGGCGGCAGCGGCGAGGATGCGCTTTTTGGTGGCACCGGCGATGATACGCTGAAAGGGGGCAGCGGCGAGGATCGCCTGCTGGGGAACCAGGGGGTCGATGTTCTGGAAGGGGGGCCCGGCGATGATACCCTGCGCGGCGGCACCCTGGCGGATACCTTCATCTTCGACAGGGGCTGTGACCGCGATCTGCTGCTGGATTACGAAGTGGACCGCGACACCCTGCGATTTTCGACCGATCTGGTCGGAGCGAACCAGACGGGCCAAAGCGTGCTCAATCGCTTTGCCTCATTTGATCCCGACGGGGTGCGCTTTGATTTCGGAGAGGGCGATACGCTGTTCATGCGCGGTTTAACCGATGTCACCGGGCTGCATGGCACGATAGAGATTTTCTAAAGCCCCGCAGGTCTGCCCCCCTCGCCTTGCACTTTGCCCCCATACCCGGCAAGCATGAGCCAGGCAAACAGGCAAAGGCGCGTCGACCCCGTCATGAAACTTCTCTTTGTGCACCAGAACATGCCCGGTCAGTACCGCGAAATCCTGATGTGGCTGGCCGCGCAGGGTGAACACGACCTGGCCTTTCTGACCCAGCGCCAGGATGTGCAGATCAAGGGGGTGCGCCGGATCAGCTACCGCCCGCATCATAAGGCCGGCAAGGATGCCTACGGGCTGTCAAAGGACTGGGAAACCGCCGCTGGCGCAGGCCTTGGCGCCGCCCTCGCCCTGCGCGCGCTGGAAAAGAGCGACGGCTATCGCCCCGATATCATCATCGGTCATACCGGCTGGGGAGAGCTTCTGTTCATGAAGGAGATCTGGTCGGATGTGCCGGTGATCGGCTTTTTTGAATATTTCTACCGCACCTCGGGGGGGCTGGTGGGCTTTGACCCCGAGACCCCGCCCAACGATCAGGCCGGCTTTTTTGCCAAGGCGCGCAACACGGTGCCCTATGCCAGCATCGAAAGCGTCGATCTGGGGCATGCGCCGACCTATTGGCAGCGCGACCGGTTCCCCGCCTCCTTTCATGATCGCATGTATGTCTGCCATGACGGCATCCGCACCGACCGGCTGACCCCCGATCCGGGTGCCTCGATCTCGCTCGGGCGGCTGGGGCGTGCGCTGACGCGGCAAGATGAGGTGATCACCTATGTGGCGCGCAACATGGAGCGGGCGCGCGGCTTTCACATCATGATGCGCGCCCTGCCCCGGATCCTTGAGGCCCGCCCCGAGGCGCGGATCCTGATGATCGGCGGAAACGAGACCTCCTATGGCGCCGAAAGCAAGCATCCCGGCGGCCTGCGCGGCGAAATGGAAGAGGAGTTGGGCGACAGCATCGATTGGAGCCGGGTGCATTTCCTTGGCAAGGTGCCCTATGACGATCTGTGCCGCATCATCCGCATCAGCCGCTGCCATATCTACCTGACCATGCCCTTCGTGCTCAGCTGGTCCTTGCTGGAGGCGATGTCGATGCAGGCCACGGTAGTGGCCGCCGATGTGGATCCGGTGCGCGAGGCGGTAACCCATGGGGAAACCGGCATGCTGGTGGATTTCTTTGACCCCAAAGCCCTGGCCGATCAGGTGGTGGATGTGCTGGCGCGCCCTGATGCCTATGCCCACCTTGGCCCCAATGCCCGCGCCCATGTGGTGGAGACCTATGATTTCCTAACCCGCTGCCTGCCGGAACATATCGCCCGGATCAACGCACTGGTGCCTTCTGACAAGCGTATCCAGATCTGACCCCTGCCCCCATTGAAGCCCGCAAATGTTTCGCGCGCGAAACATTTGGACCCGGTCACCTGACATGGGAAATGCTCTGAAAAGCTGAAAACAGCCTGCTTAGAGCCTATTTTCAGCTGTCCTGTTTCAATTTCTCAGATTTCAATTTCTCTGAGACCGCTTTTTCACCCAGCCAAGGAAAGCAGCATCGGCCTGGCGCAGGCGCGGGCTGCCCGAGCGGGCCCACATGGCGCGCCAGTCGGCCTCCAGCGCGTAGACATCAGCGCCGGGCATCAGATCACGCGCCGCCTCCAGCGTCTGGGGTTTCAGCATGGGCGCGCCCGCATCCATGCTGCTCACCACGGCGTTTTTCTGGGAAAACCGGATCAGATCGCCGGGCAGCTCTTCCAGCGTGTAATCGGGCAAGGGCTGCGCTGCGATCATGTCGCGCAGCATCTTGCGAAAGACCCGGCGCGGGCTGGCGGAGCCCGATTTCTTGAGGAGGGTCTCAACCGAAATCTGCCAGCTGGCTTGTCGGCCGCAGTGTTTGCGCGCCAGCTCATAGATCCGCCGCTCAAGAGGCTTTCTCAGGCGAAAGTAATCGCGGGAAAGGGTCAGCACCGATTTCGACAGCACCGCACGATAGAGCCAGTCACTGAGCGTGACGGCGACGCTGACCATGCGCCCACCGCGAGCCTTCCTCACGATCTCCCAGCGCTCGATCAGCCCAAAGCCTGAGGTGACCTCCTGCCCGCCGGTCACGATATTCGTGGTGATACGAGTGCCGGCCAGACGTTCAAAAGCCTCGCGCAGACGCCGGTAGGCATCCCCGCTGGTTTCGCGATTGGTCGCCACCAGAAGGTCGTGCGCCTTGAGGTGCAGCGTGCGGCTGACCTGGCGGCCCGCGTTCAAGGCCGCCATCAGCTGGCTGATGCAGAAGATCAGGATGTCCTTGTCGTGGATCGTCGCCAGCCCCTTGACGCTGGGGGTGACGGTGATCTCGGCGCCATTGTGTTCATAGGACAGGATGCGCCGGTCGGGCCGGGTGCCGAGCGAGAACAGCGGATGCTCCATCGAGGCCAGATCGTTCTTGGGGATCGCATCGAAAATATCGCAGAGAAAGAACTCCCCCTGCCCTTCGGGGGGATAGGCCCCCGCTGTCAGACCGCCGCCGGTCACCCCTGTCGCCATTGCTCTTCTGCCTGTCCTTCATCCCCCAGTTGTTCAAAGGGCGTCTTCAGCGCGCCCGCCCAGGGTGACTCGGTTTCGTGGTTTTGATTACGCTCACCCTAAAGTTATCCACATCGTCTCGCAACGGGGTTCCGGAATCGCTTCTTCGGGGGTTTGGAGTCATTTCATCGGGGTTTCAGAGTCACTAAGGTCCAAAATCTGCATCTGATCGCCAATGAAAAAAGGGCTTTGCAGGAAAACTCAATCTCCCTTAACTATAATATAACTCATAAATAACAGGGCAGAAAATTTTCAGGCCCTCAAAACAGCCCGATTTCCCCGATCGCAAACAGCGGATTTGCTTAGAAAAATCCAAAGAGGTGCGCATAATGCTTCCATGTGCGCTGTTTTTTGCTATCTTGTCAAAAAGGCAGCACATCAGGCCGAAGCTACCCTAAAACGGCTGGGATCGTTGCTGAAGAACAGGAAGGCAGGCGATCTCCTATGGCACGAGATATCCACAGAAAAGACGCAGCGCGCAAAGAGACAGGCCGAGGCGCGGATCTGCCCCCCTATTTCAATATCGACCCCGATGCGGCTCTGGCAGATCTTGATGCCCCCACCAGCACCGAAGGGTTTGCGGCCATCGCAGAGGGCTGCGCCCGGGGCCGCGCCGATCTGGCAAGCCGGGGATTGAACGAGGAAGGGCGCAAAAGCTTACGCCTGTTTTCCACCTGGGAAATCACCCGCTACCTGATCCCCGTCGCCCAGGCCCATTTCCGCCGGGTGCTGAAGGCCAACCCCGAGCTGCCGCAGGGGCGTTCGGAAACCGAAGGCGGCGCCAAATGGTTCACCCTCGACGAGGTGCTGACCCTGCGGGCCCATTTCGCGGCGCAAGGATCAAAGGCCAAGGATTACATCCCCTACCGCCCCAAAGGACTGCCCGCCAAGATGGTTGCCGTGGCCAATTTCAAGGGTGGTGTGGGCAAGACCTCCACCGCCGCGCATCTGGCCATGTCGGCGGCATTGGATGGCTACAAGGTGCTGGTCATTGATCTCGATAGCCAGGGATCGATGACCTCGATCTTTGGTGGCCGGGTCGAAGACGAATGGCAGACCGCCTTTCCGCTCTTGGCCCGCCACTACGGCGAACACCTGCGGGTAGAAAACCAGCGCCGCCTGGACCGGGGCGATGCACCCCAGCCGCTGGACGACAGCCTGACCGCGGCGATGGAGATGACGGCCGCCGATGTGATCCAGCCCACCCATTGGCCCAATATCGACCTTATCGGCGCTCAGCTGAACCTTTATTGGGCCGAGTTCCAGATCCCGGTCTGGCGCATGGCGGCGCGCTCCTGGAAGCTCTGGGATGCGCTCACCGACCGGCTGGAAGAGGACGGCGTGCTGGACCAGTATGACGTGATCTTCATCGATACCCCGCCGGCTCTTGGCTATCTCACCATCAACGGGCTGTCGGCCGCCGACATCCTTCTGGTGCCCATGGGGGCGTCCTTCCTGGAGTTCGACAGTACGGGGCGGTTCTTCGACATGCTGCATTCCACCTTTGCCAGCATCGAGGAGGGCGAGAACCTCGCCGCCCGCGCCCTGGGCCGCCCCGAGATGGGCTTTGAATGGGATGCGGTGCGCGCGGTGATCACCCGCTACGACAGCGCCCAGCAGGGGGAGCTGGCGGCGCTGATGCAGGCTTATATGGGGCCGGTGCTCTCCCCTCATAAACAGGATTTCACCGCCCTCATAGGTCAGGCCGGCGAGCAGGTCAGTGGCATCTACGAGGCCGACTATCGCGATTTCAACCGCGAGACTTATGCGCGCGGGCGCGAAACATTTGATGAGACCTATGCCGCCTTCAAACGGCTGCTCATTGGCTGCTGGCGCCGCGCCGAGGTGCAGATGCAGAGCGCGGCCGAGTAAGGCCCCGGCAGGGATGATGGCGCAGGCTGCGCGCCCAAAGGAGACAGCCAGAAGGAGATGGGCAGATGGCCAAACGCAAACGACTGATGCCAGCACAGACCACCTATCTGTCCGGCGCGCCGGAAGGTAAATCCGCCCTTGGCGGGCCGATGTCCGTGGGGGCTGCTCCGATTGCGCAGGTCGCTTCCGAGGCGGCCTCGACCGCTGCCCTGCGGGAGCTGTCCGATGTGCTGGAGACCGCCCGCGCCAAGGGGCTGATGATCGAAGAGGTGCCGCTTTCGGCCATCGATGAGACCCACCTCGTGCGCGACCGGATCGAACAGGATGCCGAGGAAATGGAGGCTCTGGTTGAATCCTTACGCGCCCGCGGCCAGCAGACCCCGATCGAACTGGTGCCGCTGGAAGGCCGCCCGGATGGGCGCAGCCACGGTCTGATTTCGGGTTGGCGCCGCCTTGGCGCGCTAAAGCGGCTCTATGCCGAGACATCAGATCCTAAATTCGCCACGGTCAAGGCGCTGATCATCCGCCCCGATACGGCGCAGGATGCCTATATCGCCATGGTCGAAGAAAATGAGATCCGGGTGAACCTGTCCCATTATGAACGCGCGCGCATCGCGGTGCGGGCGATGAAGGAAGAGGTGTTTCCGACTCTGAAAAAGGCGCTGCAGAGTCTCTTTGCCAATGTGCCGCGCGCCAAGCGTTCCAAGATCCGCAGCTTCGTGACGCTGGTGGAAGAGTTGGATGCAGTGCTCTTCTATCCCACTGCCATCAGTGAAAAGCTGGGCCTCGCCCTGGTGCGGGCCATGGCAGAGGATGAAGGGTTTGCCGAACGGCTGCGCGCCGCCCTGCAAGCCGCGCCGCGCCAGACCCCCGCCGAGGAGGTTGAAATCCTCAATCGGGTGCTGAGCGAGGGGCAGGTTGAAGAGCCTTCTTCGACCCTAAAGGCACCATCAGAGCCGCAAAAGCCGCAGGATGCCGCCCTACCCCGCCCCAGCATCCGAACCCCTGGGGCGCCCGCGTCCGAGCGGGTTACAGTGCAGGCCGCCGCCGGCGTGCGCCTTGGCTTTTCGCAAGCTCAGAACCGGATCGAGCTGACCGGGGAGGGCGTCAATGCCGAGCTGATGGCCGCCCTGAAAGACTGGCTCAAGCATCGCTGACGCTGGGCATCATGACTGCAATATTCGACCCTAAAGGTACCTTTAGGGTCTTTTTCTTTGCTGTGCTCAGTCTCCCAAATGTTTCGCGCGCGAAACATTTGAGGGCCGCCTTGCCTCTTTTGTGTGGCCTCGCCATCCGGCCTGAACGCGGGGAATTCCACCTGCGCCGCGTGTGGTGGCGCTCGCAATCCGCGCCTCGGGAGGGTGCGGAAAATGTTTCGCGCGCGAAACATTTGAGCGTTCGGGCTGTGGGCATGATCCGGCTTGGATTTCGCCTGCGCGCAGGGATTTTGGGCTGTGCACTGGACTTGCCCCGGTTCTTTGGTCAGAACGGATAATCAAAGGATTCAATGCGCCGCCGCCCTCGCGACCGAAGGGCCCGTGGCAGAGAGGAATAGCAGATGAAGAAGGCCTTGATCACGGGTGTCACGGGTCAGGATGGATCGTATCTTGCGGAGTTTCTGCTGGAGAAAGGATACGAGGTGCATGGCATCAAACGCCGGGCCTCGCTGTTCAATACCGACCGGATCGATCACATCTTTGAGGATCCCCACACGGACAATGCGCGTTTCAAACTGCATTACGGCGATCTGACCGACAGCTCCAACCTGACCCGGATCCTGTCGGAAGTGCAGCCCGATGAGGTCTATAACCTTGGTGCCCAGTCCCATGTGGCCGTCTCTTTCGAGGCGCCGGAATATACCGCCGATGTGGATGCCATGGGCACCCTGCGCCTGCTCGAAGCGATCCGCTTCCTGGGGCTGGAAAAGAAGACCCGTTTCTACCAGGCGTCTACGTCCGAACTTTACGGGTTGGTGCAGGAAATCCCGCAAACCGAAACCACGCCTTTCCATCCGCGCTCCCCTTATGCGGTGGCCAAGATGTACGCCTATTGGATCACGGTGAACTACCGCGAGGCCTACGGGATCTATGCCTGCAACGGCATCCTGTTCAATCACGAGAGCCCGCGCCGCGGCGAGACCTTCGTGACGCGCAAGATCACCCGCGGTCTGGCCAATATCGCGCAAGGGCTGGAGCCCTGTCTTTACATGGGCAATATTGATGCGCTGCGCGACTGGGGCCATGCCAAGGACTATGTGCGCATGCAGTGGATGATGCTGCAGCAGGAGGCGCCGGAAGATTTCGTGATCGCCACCGGCGTGCAATATTCGGTACGCCAGTTCATCGAATGGAGCGCGGCCGAGCTGGGCATCACCCTGGAATTCTCCGGGGAAGGTGTTGATGAGATCGCCACCGTGGCTGCTGTCGCGGGCGACAAGGCGCCGGCGCTGAAGGTGGGGGATGTGATCCTGCGTATCGATCCGCGCTACTTCCGCCCCGCCGAGGTCGAGACGCTCTTGGGCGATCCGGCCAAGGCCAAGGCGAAACTGGGCTGGGTGCCGGAAATCACCGTGCAGGAAATGTGCGCCGAGATGGTCCGCGAGGATCTGAAGGCGGCGCAGCGCTCCCGTGTGCTGATGGAGCACGGCTATGACACGCCGGTCGCCCGCGAGGACTGAGGGCATGAGTGCAAAACCACGTCTGTTCCTCACTGGCGGCGGTGGCATGGTGGGGCGCAATATCCAGGATCATGCGGCGGCTGCCGACTGGGAGATCCTGGCGCCGCGCAGCGGCGAGCTGGACCTGACGGATGCGGGCGCGGTGGCTGCCTATCTGGAGGCGCACAAGCCCGATCTGGTCATCCACGCGGCGGGGCGTGTGGGCGGCATTCAGGCCAATATGGCCAATCCGGTGGCTTTCCTTGATGAAAACCTGCGCATGGGGCGCAATGTCATCATGGGCGCGCGGGCGGCGGGCGTCACCCGGCTGATCAATCTGGCCTCCACCTGCATGTACCCGCGTGAAGGTGAAAATCCCTTGCGCGAGGAGAGCATCCTCACCGGCGCGCTGGAGCCCACCAACGAAGGCTATGCCCTGGCCAAGATCATGGCCATGCGCCTGTGCGACTATATCCGGCAAGAGGATCCCGTGGCGCTTTATAAGACGCTGATCCCCTGCAACCTTTATGGCGCCTACGACAAGTTCGACCCCAAGCATTCGCATCTGTTGCCGGCCATCATCCACAAGGTGCATCAGGCGATGAAGACGGGCGCGGCTGAGGTCGAGATCTGGGGTGACGGCACCGCGCGGCGTGAATTCATGTTCGCCGCTGATCTGGCCGATGCCATCTGGAAGGCGGCGGGCGATCTTGAAACCCTTCCCGGCGCGATGAACATCGGTCTGGGCCACGATCATTCGATCAACGACTATTACGCCACGGTGGCCGATGTGATCGGCTGGCAAGGGTCTTTTACCCATGATCTGAGCAAACCCGTCGGCATGAAACAAAAGCTATGCTCGACCGAGCGGCAGACCGCCTGGGGCTGGCAGGCGCCGACCTCGTTGCGCGACGGCATCGCGCAGACCTATCGCTATTACCTGGAAAGCGGACACGCATGACATTCAAGTACCCTCTTGCCACCTCCTCCTGGGATCAGGCGGAACAGGATGCGCTGCAGCGCGTGATCGCCTCGGACATGTTCTCCATGGGTCCCGAGGTGCGCACCTATGAAGACCAGTTCGCCGCCCAGTTCGGCAGTAAATACGCCGTCATGGTCAATTCGGGCTCCTCGGCGAACCTGTTGATGACGGCGGCGCTGTGTTTCACCAAGAATCCCGATCTGAAACTGGAGCGCGGCGACGAGATCATCGTGCCGGCGGTCAGCTGGTCCACCACCTATTACCCCTTGGGCCAGTATGGCCTCAGGATGAAGTTCGTCGACATCGACCGCGAGACGTTGAACTACGATCTGGCGGCGCTTGAGGCGGCCATCACCGATCAGACCCGCGCCATCATGGTGGTGAACCTTCTGGGAAATCCAAATGATTTTGACGCCATCAAAGCGCTGATCGGCGATCGCAAGATCGTCATGATCGAGGACAATTGCGAATCCATGGGCGCCACATACGGCGGCAAGGAGGCCGGCACCTTCGGCGTCATGGGCACGTTTTCCTCCTTCTTCTCGCATCATATCTCCACCATGGAAGGGGGCATGGTGGTCACCGATGACGAGGAGCTGTACCACGTCATGCTGAGCTTGCGCGCCCATGGCTGGACCCGCAACCTGCCGAAATTCAACCATGTCACCGGCGAGAAATCGGATGATCCTTTCGAGGAAAGCTTCCGCTTCGTGCTGCCGGGCTACAACCTGCGCCCGCTGGAGATGTCCGGCGCGCTGGGGCAGGAGCAGCTGAAAAAACTGCCGGGCCTGATCGAGGGGCGCCGCGCCAACGGGGCATTGGTGCAGGAAAAGCTGTCGGATCATCCCAAGTTCATGATCCAGCGCGAGATCGGCAACTCAAGCTGGTTCGGCTTTTCGCTGGTGATCCGCGACGGCGCCGATCTGCCCCGCGCCGATCTGGTGAAACAACTGGCAGCAGCCGGGTTCGAATGCCGTCCCATCGTGGCGGGCAATTTCGCGAAGAACGAAGTGATGAAATATTTCGACTATGACATTCACGGGACCCTGACCAATGCCGATTACATTGATGCCCACGGGCTGTTTGTCGGCAACCACCACTATCCGATCCCCGAGGCGGTAGAGGCTCTGGCGGCGCTCTGAGGGGCGCTGCGGCACAAAAGCGAGCCGGGGCAGCAAAGGAATTGAGGCATGAGTGCAGGTGCAATGATCACTCCGGTTCTGCTCTGTGGTGGCTCCGGTACCCGGCTGTGGCCCTTGTCGCGCAAGAGCTACCCCAAGCAATTTGTGCCCCTGCTGGGCGAAGAGACCCTGTTCCAGGCTTCGGCCCGGCGTTTGTCGGGGGCGGATTATGCGGCCCCCATGGTACTGACCAATTCCGACTTCCGCTTTATCGTGACCGAGCAGCTGTCCGCCGCGGGCATCGACCCCGGCGCGGTGCTGATCGAGCCTGCGGGGCGCAACACGGCCCCTGCGGTGCTGGCTGCGGCTCTATACCTAGAGAAAACCGACCCCGAGGGGCTGATGCTGGTGGCGCCTTCGGATCACGTGGTGCCCGATGCCGAAGCGTTCCGCGCCGCCGTGGCAGCGGGGCAGGGGGCGGCGGCTGCGGGCCAGATCGTGACCTTCGGCATCAAGCCCACCCATGCGGAAACCGGCTATGGATATCTGGAGCTGGACGGGGATCCCCTTCAATTTACACCGGATTTCACCCCCCACGCGATCGGCCTGAGACGGTTTGTCGAAAAACCGGGGGTGGCCCGCGCCGAAGAGATGCTGGCCTCGGGCCAGTTCCTGTGGAATGCGGGTATCTTCCTGTTTTCCGTGAAGACCATTCTGGACGCCTTCCGCGCCCATGCGCCGGATCTGCTTGACCCTGTGCGTGCTGCGATCACCCAAGGGGCGCCGGATCTTGGCTTCTTCCGGCTCGACCCCGGCGCCTGGGAGGGCTGTCCGGCGATTTCGATCGACTATGCGGTGATGGAGAAGGCAGACAACCTGACCGCCGTACCTTTTGCGGCCGGCTGGTCCGATCTGGGCGGCTGGGATGCGGTCTGGCGCGAGGCCGGCCCGGATGAAAGCGGCGTTGTCACCTCGGGGCCGGCCACCGCGATCGACTGCGAGAACAGCCTGATCCGCTCCGAGGACGAAGGCCTTGAGGTGGTGGGCATCGGTCTCAAGGACGTGATTGCCGTGGCCATGCCCGATGCGGTGCTGGTGGCCGATACCAGCCGCGCGCAGGACGTCAAACAGGCGGTTGCGGCGCTCAAGGCCAAGTCTGCCCATCAGGCCGAGGCCTTTCCCAAGGATCACCGCCCCTGGGGCTGGTTCGAAAGCCTGGTGATGGGGGAGCGCTTCCAGGTGAAGCGCATCCACGTGCACCCTGGCGCGGCGTTGTCGCTGCAGTCGCATCACCATAGATCAGAGCATTGGATCGTGGTCGAAGGCACTGCCAAGGTCACCGTCGACGACGAGGTCACACTCGTGACCGAGAACCAGTCGGTCTATATCCCGCTTGGCGCGGTGCACCGGCTGGAGAACCCCGGCAAGGTCCCGATGGTGCTGATCGAGGTGCAGACCGGCAGCTACCTGGGCGAGGATGACATCATCCGCCATGAGGACCTTTACGCGCGGGGGCAGGGGGCCAGGGGCTAACCCGGCCACTGTCTTGAAAGGGCGACCGTTGAAAGAGGCGTTTTTCGCCTGCCTGATCGTGGTTTAGCGATCGGGGGCGACGAGCCATGTAAATTGTCTGCAAAAACCAGGCGAGGTCTCAAGTAGTTATAAACCCTAGGGCGATATGGTCCGTCTGTTTCGCGTATTGTCCCATTGGCCAGTAAGGGATCGGAGGCGGCCTTGGGCGATACAAACCGGGAATGACCAATACGCACATAGGAAACAGACAATGGCCAAAACGCCCCCTTCAGACACGCGGTCCAGAGCGCGCCGCGCCAATTTCCTGTCAAGTATCAGTGCCAAGCTTGTCCTGATCATTCTTGCCATGGGAGGCGTCTCTGCCGGCGCTGCAGTCCTGGTCACAACGGTTTTTGCGCGTGTTTCTGACGATATGGGCGTTCTGACGGGGGACATGCTGCCCCAGATGGAGGTCAGCGCTCAACTGACCGAGGCAACCGGGCTGACGCGGACCGTGATGACCGATATCCTTTTGGCCGACGATCCGGGCGCATTGTCTGCTTTGCGTGAGCAGGCTACGGCGGCGGCCGGACAGGTGCAGGAGGGCGTTGCCGCGCTCCCCGCCGAGCTGCGTGCCGATTATGAGGTTCTGGCCACCGACGCGGCGCAGGCGGTTGAAACGCTGACCGAGGCCCGCGCGACCACCTTTGCCAATGATGCACGGACCATGGCCCAGGTCGATTCCCTGCAAGAGCATGCTTTCACCCTTCAGATGCATCTGATGGAGGCTGCGCAGGAGGCCTCTTCGGCACTTGCGGAGGGGGGCGAGAACACGATGGTTGCCCTTGAAGAGTCCCTGGCCGTTCTGGTGAATGAAGAATTCACCAGGCTGCAGAACCTTCTCGAGGCGCAGGCTGAAATCAACCTTCTGTCAGGTGTGACCATGGCTTTGGGGCAGACCCGTGCCCCGGCCCTAAAACGCCAGCTGGCCGCGATGGCCGAAAACTCGACCGCCGCCCTGGCCGATCTGCCCGAGCAGCTGACCGAAATGGACGTGGATCCGGTCGAGGCTGAGGTGGTGGCCAACGCCCTGGATACTTTTGACCGGATGATGACCGCCAGCCGGTCGGAGCAGAAAGAACTGCGCCCGCTGGTTCTGGACCACCGCCAGGCCAGCGACAACGTGTTGAGAAAAGCGATTGAAGATACGATCTTCACCCTGGAAATCGTCGCCGATGAAACCGCCGAGGACAGCCGCGATGCGGTGCAAAGCCTCTTGGACAACGAAATCGGTTTGCTGAACCAGCTTCTGGAGATCAACACCCAGATCAACGCCCTGCAGGTCAATGCGCTGCAGGTTCTGGCCGCAGACCAGATCGCGGACGTGCGCGCTGCGGCCGAGCCGTTGCAAGCCGCAGCCACGGCCCTGCTGGCCTACCGGGATTTTGCAGATGGCAAGATTGCGTCGGATCTGGAGGGGATTGCCGCCGATACGGACCCCGATACCGGCCTCGTCGCCTCGCGCATTGCCTCCATCACGGCGGAAGGCGATACGGTGGCCGCCTCGCAGCAGGCTGTCGAAGCAGTGGCCATAATTGCCCGCCGCGCCGTCAAGCTCAGTGCGGAGAACCAGTCGGCCATCGCGCAGATGGCCATGTCCGTTTCGGATGAGGTGAAGTCCGCCCAGGTCCAGATGCAGACACTATGGGCGGTTTCGGCCGCTGTGCTGCTGGGGGCGCTGGTGCTGACCCGGCTTTTGATTTCCCGCCCGTTGATGCGGATCAGCCAGACCACCGAAAACCTGGCAGGTGGCGATCTGAGCCCGGTCGAAGGCTTTGAGCGCGCCAGCACGGAAATCCACCGCATCGCCCAGGCCCTGTCGGTGTTCCGCAATGGTCTCGTGGAAAAGGAAGAGATCGCCCGCGCCGCTGAGGCCGAGCGGCAGGAACACCTGGCCCAGCAGACCGCAGCAGTCAGCGCCATTGGCAAGGGGCTGGAGCGGCTGTCTGAAGGGGATCTGACCGTGCGTATCGATGCACCGATGAGCGCTGGCTACACCAAGCTGCGCGACGATTTCAACGCCGCCCTTGAGGTGCTGGAAGACTCCGTGCACAGCCTCAGCCAAAGCGGTCAGTCCACCGCCAGCGGCACCACCGAGATTTCCGGCGCCGCGCGCGATCTGTCCGCGCGTTCAGAGCATTCGGCGCAGACCCTGGCCTCGACCGCGGCGGCGCTCAACCAGCTGACGGTTTCGGTCGAAAGCACCGCTCAGGCCTCGGGAGAGGCCACCGTTTCGGTCGAGACGGCCCATCGCAATGCCAGCGAAAGCCTTGAGGTGGTCCAGCGGACCTTCACGGCGATGGAAGCGATCAAGGAAAGCGCCGCCAAGATCGCCCGGATCATCGACCTCATCGACAGTATCGCCCAACAGACCAACCTGCTGGCGCTCAATGCCGGGGTCGAGGCGGCCCGGGCGGGATCCGTCGGCAAGGGCTTTGCCGTGGTGGCCTCCGAGGTGCGCACTCTGGCGCATCGCTCCAAGGAGGCGGCGACCGAGATTGCCACCCTGGTGGCCGAAAGCCAGGAACATGTGGACATGGGCGCTGAACTGGTCGGGCGCACCGGCGAGGTGATCAACGAGATTTCCCAATCGGTCGCCACGGCGGCGGATCTGATGCAGAATATCTCGCGCGCTTCGGCGGAACAGGCGACCAACCTGCAGGAGGTCAATGGCGCGGTGGCCAATCTTGATGATGCCACCACCAAGAATGCCGCCCTCTTTGAGGAGGTGACCTCGTCCTCCATCGCCCTGTCCCAAGAGGCGCAGGCCATGGCCGCAGCGCTGGAGCGTTTCCGCACCGGTCGCGCCGACGGCGGCCAGTCCGGCACGGGGGACTGGGACGATATGGAGGAGGCCCCGCGCCTGTCGGCCTAGGGGCTTCCGTCTGCGCGAAAGGGGATCAGGCGCTGGCGGCCTCGACGGCGGCGACCACCTGATCCACCGTTTCTGTCAGCAAGCTGTCATCTTCGCATTCCGCCATCACCCGGATCAGCGGCTCGGTGCCGGATTTGCGGATCAGGAGCCGTCCTTGCGCCTTGAGCGCGGCCTCGGCATCGCGGATCGCAGCCTGCACCGGGGCGGCCTCCAGCGGAGTCTGCCCGGCGCCAAAGCGCACGTTCTTCAAAAGCTGCGGCACCGGGGTGAACTGGCGCAGCAGCGCCGAGGCGGGCTTGTTCGTCTGCATCATGGCCGCCAGCATGTGCAGTCCTGCCATCAGCCCGTCGCCTGTGGTGGCATGATCGCTCATGACGATATGGCCGGATTGTTCACCGCCCAGGTTGTAGCCCTCGGCACGCATCTTTTCGACCACATAGCGATCGCCTACGGCGGTGCGCGCCAGGGTCAGCCCCTTGTCCTGCAGGTAGCGCTCCAGTCCGAGGTTGGACATGACCGTTGCCACCAGGGTGTTGCGCGCCAGCTGACCGGCCTCGGCCCAGCGACTGGCCAGCAGGGCCATCAGCTGGTCGCCATCGGCCACCTGGCCGTTTTCGTCGATCAGGATCACCCGGTCCGCATCACCATCCAGGCAGATCCCCACATCGGCGCCATGGGCCACCACCGCCGCGGCCGCAGCATCGGGCTGGGTCGAGCCGCAGCCGAGGTTGATATTGGTCCCGTCGGGAGAGATCCCGAGGGGCACCACATCGGCGCCCAGCTCCCACAGCACCTCGGGGGCGGTGCGATGGGCGGCGCCATTGGCGCAGTCCAGCACCACCTTCAGCCCATCCAGGCGAATGCCGCGCGGCAAGGAGGATTTCACCCGCTCACCATAGCGGAAACGGGCATCGTCGATACGCTTGGCCCGGCCGATGTTCTTGGGCTGGGCCAGGTCGACGCCGTTTTCGATCAGCGCTTCGATTTCCATCTCGGCCTGATCGGACAGTTTGAACCCGTCGGGGCCGAAGAACTTGATGCCGTTGTCTTCGGCCGGATTGTGGCTGGCCGAGATCATCACGCCAAGGTCGGCGCGCATCGAGCGGGTCATCAGCCCCACCGCGGGCGTCGGCACTGGCCCCAGCAGCAGCACATTCATACCGGTGGAGGTAAGGCCCGCCGTCAGCGCGTTTTCGAACATGTAACCGGACAGGCGCGTGTCCTTGCCGATCACCACCCGGTGCACCCCGCCGGCCTCGCGGCGGAAATAGCGCCCCACGGCGGCGCCGATGCGCAGGGCCATTTCGGCGGTCATCGGGTGGATATTGGCGGTGCCACGCACGCCATCGGTGCCAAAGAGCTTGCGCATTTCGTCTCCTGTTCGCGGCGTCAAACCCGCCGTCACACGGTGTGATATGCCCTCTGGCCTGAAAGAGGGCATGCAGGCTGCGAGAAAGTCACAGATAGATGCACCGAAGCGGGCGCGGCTGCAAGAGCGCCGTGGCGGGGCAGGGGATTGATGCCGATGATCGCGCAGGCAGGCGCTGGCTGTGGGGGCTGCGCGCGCCCTGATCGGGAAATCGCAACCTTGTTGCGGCCAGATGCAGAACCTGATGCGCGCCCGCGCCTGACCCTTGCCAACTCCAGCCCAGACCAGACCCGCCAAACCTGAAAGAGTGCCTATGTCCGACAGATCCCCTGCGCTTTCCCTGCCGCTTCTGATGCCCTCTCAGGCGCAGAAACACGTCACCCACAACGAAGCGCTGATGCGCCTTGATATGCTGGTCCAGCTGGCGGTGCTCAGCGCCGATCAGCCTGCGCCTCCGTCCCAGCCGGGTCTGGGGGAGCGTCATATCGTCGGAGCGGGCGCCAGTGGAGACTGGGCGGGGCACGCGCGCGAGATCGCCCTTTGGGACGGAATGATCTGGCTGTTCGTGCCGGCCTCCCCCGGCTGGCGGGCAGATGTCGTACCCACGGGCCAGAGCTTGCGGTTTGACGGCACAGACTGGCAGCCGGCTCTACCGGTTCTGCAGAACCTGCCCGCTCTTGGCATCGGGGCGGCGGCGGATGCTGCGAACCCGTTGAGTGTCGCGGGGCCGGCCACGCTGTTCAGCCATGCCGGGGCCGGACATCAGCTCAAACTGAACAAGTCCGGCGCGGGCGATACTGCGAGCCTTCTGTTTCAGACCGGCTGGTCCGGGCGGGCCGAGATGGGCACGGCGGGGACGGATGATTTTTCGATCAAGGTCAGCAGCGATGGCAGCAGCTGGCACACGGCGCTTGAGATCGACCGCAGCGATGGCCGGATCCGCTTTCCGAAGGGCAGCCCGGATCTGCGCGCGCGGCTTGATGCGGCGCGCCTCTATCATGTGCGCCCGGATGGCTCGGACGCCAATGATGGGCTGAGCGATACCCCGGGCGGGGCCTTTGCGACCGTGCAAAAGGCGATAAATACGGCTCTAACACTGGATAATGGCCCCAATTCCGTGGCGATTGCACTGGCGCCGGGCAGCTACGGAGAGGCGGTTGTGATCGACCGCCCGCTGATTGGTAGCGGCCCCTTGCAGATCACGGGCAACGCGGGTGCCCCCGCCTCGGTCAGCCTGGATCGTGTCACCTGCCGGGATGGGGCGCATGTCCGCCTTGAGGGGGTGGCGCTGGTTGCGGCAGATGCGCTGCGGGCCGAGGCAGGCGCGCGGGTAGAGCTCGCTGATCTGCATCTGATCGGCAGCGGTACCGGGCTGCATCTGGACAGCGCCGAGATCACCTGCAGCGGCACGGATCTTTTTTTGGGCAGCGCTCTGACCGGTCTGGCGAACTTGCGCGGTCATGCCCGGCTACGGGCCTCGGGCAGCAGCTTTACCTTGGGCACCGGGATCACATGGACGAGCGGCGCGCTGGATCTGAGCGGCTTCTGCCACGCGGATCTGACCGGCGTGGTCTTTGCGGGTGATACGGCAGGCTGCGCCGGGCCGCGCTATCTTCTGGCGCAGGGGGCGATTCTGGATAGCGGCGGGGCAGGGGGCAGCTTTGTGCCCGGCTCAACCCCGGGCACCAGCAGCAGCGGTGCGCAGTCCCTTTAGACCTGCATCCTTAGACTGGCGCAGGCTTACAGCACCCCGGCGCGGCTGAAGACGCCGAAGAAGTTGCCGATCAGGTTCGAGATGGTCAGCGCATCGTTGATCGGAGATTCGGTTGCAATCAGCAGATCACCGGGATTGATCCGGAACTTGCGGGCCGAGAACAGCCCGTCCGCTGTGGTCAGATCTAGCGTGAAGACCACCCGTTCATGGCGCGGTCCGCGCGTGTTCGGGGCGACGGCTCCGGCGTCATACTCGCGCAGGACCAAGAGACCCTGGGGGTCGGCCTTGCCGTCCTGGAACCCGCCCGAGATCGACATGGCGTCCATGGCCGACATCTCGTCCTTGCTGAAGATATGCAGATCTTCCTTGCCGGTGGCCCCGAAGGAGAGGAAATAGCGTTCGTCCTCTTCCACGAAAACCCGGTCGCCGCCGCGCAGCAGGGTGTCGAGTTTTGGATTGTTCAGCAGCTTGTCCACCGAGGTGCCATAGATGCTGCGCCCGCGCACCAGTCGGATCTGCGGGTTGTTGAGCGTGGAGCTGATGCCGCCGCCGGCCGAAATCAGCCCCATCACCGAATAATTGCGATCGGGCATCGGATAGGTGCCGGGCCGGGCCACGCCCGAAACCAGGTCGACCGAGTTATTGCGTCCCTCCTGCATGTCCAGCTGCAATTGCGCCGAAGGGACGATGACCTCCAGCTCTGCCTGCAGCTGTTCGCGCGCCAGATCCGGGGTCAGCCCCAGAACATTCACGCTGCCCACATAGGGCATGAAGATGGTTCCGTTGGCGGCCACGCGCACGTCCTGCAGCTGCACGTCCTTCTGTTCGAGCGAGGTCAGAAGCGAGTTGTCGCTGCTGTCCCAGATGCGCAGGGTCAGCGTATCGCCGGGCTGGATGATCTGGGTCTTGGCGCCATTGCTGGCGCTGATCCAGCCGAGGTGATTGCTTTTCCCGGTTTCGGGCCATTGAGAGACGGTGGGCAGAAAGGCGCGGGTCACCGGGTAAAGGGCGAAATCGGCGTCCACCTCGCTGGACTGCTTGATGATCTCTTCCCCCGTGGGGGCCCCGCCGGGCAGGCGCCCGCAGGCGGCTGGCAAAAGGCAGAGGCTGGCAAGTGCAAGCAGCGGGATCACAAGGCGCATGGGAGCTCTTTTCGGAAAGATCTTGATTTTTGGTGTCCGCAAGATACTGCGCTAGGGCGGTGCGTCAACCAGAGGGCGCAAGCTATGGTGTCTTGAGAAGGGGACAAGGGCAACAGATGGGTTTTCCAGCCACAGTCCGGGGTGCAGCGACGCCTGCGGGTTTTCCGTCTACGGTGGTTCTGGGGGCCTCGGGGCGCATCGGTCGGGTGCTGCGCCGGACCTGGCCCGATCTTCTGCCCGGTGCGGCGCGGGTGCTGTGGCAGGCCCGGCGCCCCCAGCCCGATGTGCTCCCTGCCGAAGACTGGGTGATTCTCGACCCCCTTGCGGCGCCAGGGCTTCTGGCCGAGACCATGCGCGGCGCCGAGGCTGTTTTGTGCCTGGCGGGCAGCGTGCCGGGCCGTGGGGCCGATCTGGCGGATAATGCGCGCCTGGCGCTTGCCGCGATCGAGGCGGCGGCCTCTGCCGGGGGCGAACCGGCGCGGGTGTTTCTGACCTCTTCGGCCGCGGTCTATGGCGATCTTGCGGCGGAGGGGGGGCTGCTGCGCGAAGACGCGGCTGTTGCGCCCACCAGCCCCTATGGGCGCGCCAAACTCGAGATGGAGCAGCAGGCGCTTGCACGGGCGAAAGGGCTGGGCGTGCCCGTCAGCATCCTGCGGATCGGCAATATCGCCGGGCTTGATGCCATTCTGGGGGGCTGGCGCCCGGGCTTCACCCTGGACCGGTTTGCCGATGGCCACAGCCCGCGGCGCAGCTATATCGGGGTGCAAAGCCTGGCTCATGTGCTGGCGGCCCTGCTGATCTGCGAAGAAATGCCTGCGATCCTGAATATCGCCCAGCCCGAACCGGTGGAGATGGCGGCGCTTTTGCAGGCGGCGGGGCGGTCCTTTGCCACCCGGCCCGCGCCCGCAAGCGCCATTCCCGAGGTGGCGCTGGATCTGGACCTTCTACGCCGCACCCTGGGGCCAAAGGCGATGCCGGACCCGGCTGATCCGGCTTGTCTGGCAGAGGAATGGGCCTTATTAGAGCCGGATTTGAGGTGATTTCTCGTGATGACACCGACCGGCACTGACAGGGCAGGCGCCCTGATGACATGGATGACCTGATGACCTGGCGCAAACGCATTTTCGATCTTTTCTTTGCCTCGCTGCTGGTGGTGATCCTGGGGCCTATCCTGTTGCTGCTGCTGCTTTGGCTGCTGATCAAAGAGGGGCGGCCGGTCTTTTACGTGGCCGAGCGCATGACCACGCCGACCCGCAGTTTCAAGCTTTGGAAGCTCAGAACCATGACCGTGGTCGATGAGGACAGCGGCGTTTCGGGTGGCGACAAGGAGGCCCGGATCACCCGCACCGGCGCCTGGCTGCGCTCCAAGCGGCTGGATGAATTCCCCCAGCTGTGGAACATCCTGAAAGGGGATCTGTCCTTTGTGGGGCCGCGCCCGCCCCTGCGCCAATATGTGGAGGCCCATCCGGAGATCTATGCCGAGGTGCTCAAAAGCCGCCCCGGCGTCACCGGTCTGGCCTCGATCACATATCACAAACATGAAACCGCGCTGCTGGCCCGCTGCAGCACGCCCGAGGAAACCGATGCGGTCTATTCGCGCATCTGCGTGCCGGCCAAGGCGCGGCTGGACCTGATTTACCAGCGCCACCAGAATATGTGCTATGATTTCGATCTGGTGTTCCAGACCATCGGCAATATCTTCCGGCGCGGCTGAAAGGCGCTGGGCACGCATGCGCCGTCACCATTTGCGGTGTGTTTGGATAATTGTAAAACTTTGCGGCGTGTTGGATGTTTTTCGTTAAGCTTACGTTTGTATTTGGGCGCAAAAAAGGTCACACTTGAGCGGTAGTGGATCATGAGGCGCTGCGGCGGTATTTGAGCGGGCACGCTTGCCAGCCAGGGCATGTCCTGTCACGAGGATGTTAAGGCCGGGCAGGGGCACTGAGGCATGCGTTGTGGGAATTTGGGCCCGTTGTCTGATGTGCGGGGCGTGGGATATGTTTGATCTGATCAGCCGACTTTCGAGAAAACAAAAGTCCTATGTCTTTCTCGCGCTGGATGTGGTGCTGTGCCCGCTGGCGCTTTTGTTCACCTTCACCGTGCAACCCCTGCCGGATCCGGCGCTGACGACCTTTGTGCTCATGCTGCCGGTTCTGCCCTATGCGCTGCTGGCCATGGCGGGGCTGTCGCTCTGGCTTGGCCTGCCGCTGATCCAGCTCAATGCCTATGAACGCCATGCGATGATGCTGACGGCCCTGGTGGCGATCTTTACCGCCACGGTCATGGCCATGATCACCTATGTTGTGGGCCCCAAGCTGCCGCCCGGGACCTATGTGGTCTTTGCCCTGGTTTACTTCCTGTCCATGGTGATAATGCGGGCGGTGCTGCTGCAACTGGTGCTGATGATCTATCGGAGCGCCATGCCCCGCTGCCGGGTGCTGATCTATGGCGCCGGCGCCACCGGCACTCAGCTGGCCCAGGCCCTGAAATCCCATGGTGGCATCGATCCCGTCGCCTTTGTTGACGACAACACCTCCCTGCAGGGGGTGACGCTTCTGGGGCTGCCGGTCTACGCGCCGTCCCGGATCCCCGAGATTGTCGAGAGCCGCTACATCAACCGGGTGTTGCTGGCGATGCCCTCGCAAGGGGTGGCGAAACAGGCCCAGGTGACGCGGCGGCTGCAGGCCATGGGGCTAGAGGTGCAGGTGCTGCCTTCCTTTGCCCAGCTCATCGGCGAAGAGGAACTGGTGGACAAGCTGACACCGGCCCCGGCGCAGACCTTTCTGAACCGGGACAGCCATGATGTGCCGTTGAATACGGCCAGCGTCTCCTATCAGGGTCGCGTGGTGCTGGTTTCTGGGGCGGGGGGGTCGATCGGCTCTGAACTGTCCCGCCAGGTGCTGGCCTGCGGACCGACCAAACTGGTGCTCTATGAGCTGTCGGAGCTGGCGCTTTATACCATCCATCAGGAACTTGCGCCCTTAGGCGAAGAACTGGGCATCGAGGTGGTGCCGGTGCTGGGCTCGGTGACTGATCCGCGTCAGGTCCGCCAGGTGCTGGAGCGGCACCAGGTGCAGGTGGTGCTGCATGCGGCGGCCTATAAACATGTTCCGCTGGTGGAAGCCAACCCGCTGCCCGGTCTGGCCAACAACGTTTTTGGCACCCAGACCCTGGCGCGGCTGGCGGAACAGGCCGGGGTGGAGCGGTTCATCCTGATTTCCTCGGACAAGGCGGTGCGCCCGACCAATGTGATGGGCGCCTCCAAGCGCATTGCCGAGCTTCTGGTGCAGGATCGGGCCTCGCGCACATCGGGGACCATCTTCACCATGGTGCGCTTTGGCAATGTGCTGGGCTCTTCGGGTTCGGTTGTGCCGCTGTTCCAGGATCAGATCAACCGCGGCGGGCCGGTCACCGTGACGGATCCTTCGGTCAAACGCTATTTCATGACCATCCGCGAGGCGGTGCAACTGGTGCTGCAGGCCGGCGCCGAGGCGCGGGGCGGCGAGGTCTTCGTGCTCGACATGGGCAAGCCGATCTCGATCCTGCAACTGGCGCGCCAGGTGATCGAAAGCGCCGGCTACAGCGTGCGCGATGAGGATCATCCCGAAGGCGATATCGAGATCAAGATCATCGGCCTGCGTCCGGGAGAGAAGATGGAGGAAGAGCTGACGCTGAGCGACAGCCTGGCCACCACCAACCACCCCAAGATCTTCTGTGCCCGCGAGGGGGTGCTGTCCGAAATCGAAGTGGCGGCCCTGTTGCGCGGTTTGCGTCAGGCGGTGGTCAGCGGGGACGAGGCGGCGCTGCGGCTACTGATCCGGCGCTGGGTCGAGGGTAACGGAGAAGACACGATCGGGGCACGAAAGACCTCCTGAGGGGGACCTGCTCCATTGCGGCGCGCGGCGCATTCATGTTCTAACGGCAGGCAGGACAGGGTGCCCCTGCCAGGGCCCTTCAGGAACAGAGACTTAAGTGCAGTGGATTCCCCGGTGAGCCAGACGGTGAGCGAGACTTCGAAACCTTCCCTGCGCGCCGCGCCTGTGCTGCTTGCCTGTGTGATGACCCTTGCCAGCCTGGGGCTGGTTGGTCTGGGGCCGGCCGGTACAGGCGGGGGGGTGATTTCTGCGGCCCACGCGCAAGATGCCCCGGCCCAGACAGCGCCCGGCTACCGTCGCCCGCCCGAGCCGTTTCAGACCCAGAGCACGGCCAGCAATGCCGAGGCACCGCGCTATCGCCGCCAGCCGGTGCCCAGCCTGAACTTCTACGGCCTGCCCGGTCTGATGGACATGCCCAGTGCCGAGATGCTGCCCGATGCCCAATGGGGCACCAGCTTTTCCTGGTTCGCGGGCCAGAGCCGCTACAACCTGACCTTCCAAGCGCTGCCCTGGCTGACCGCCTCGTTCCGTTACAACGGTATTCAGGATCTCGCGGGAACCTCCTTTCGCACCTATTACGACCGCGGCTTTGATGTGCGCGCCCGGCTCTGGCGCGAGGGGCGCTGGCGGCCGGCGGTCACCGTTGGCCTGCAGGATTTTGCCGGCACCGGCGTCTATGCCAGCGAATATATCGTCGCTACGAAACGGTTCGAAACGTCGGCCCTGTCACGGGGCGGGGTGCCCGGGCGCCTGAAGCTGAGCGCAGGTCTTGGCTGGGGGCGGCTTGGCACCTATGGGGCCATCGGCAGCCTGGTGGGCAGCCGGGGCGGATTTCAGCCCGGCGGGACTGGCGGGAAACTGGCAACGGACACCTGGTTCCGGGGCGATTTTGCGCCCTTTGCCGGCCTTGAGTGGCAGCCCAATGATCGCTGGGGCTTCAAGGTGGAATATTCCTCGGATGCCTATGAGGCCGAGGCCCGCGATTCGGGGATCTTCGAGCGCAAGTCGCCGCTGAACTTTGGTCTGGAATACCAGGCCAGCCGCGCCACGCGCCTGGGGGTCTACTATCTTTATGGCTCCGAAATTGGGGTGACGGCGCAGATCCAGATCAACCCGAAACATCCGCGCATGCCGATGGTCGTGCCGGCCCTGAGGCCGGTACAGCCGCGCAGCCAGTGGGTCACCGACGATGCGCAGTGGAGCCAGGACTGGGCGGCCAGTGAACCGGCCCGGCGCGAGGTGCGCGACCGCGTGGCCGAGGCGCTGAAGGCCGACGGGCTTTTGCTGGAGGCGGTGCAGTTCAGCGGCACCACGGTCGAGCTGCGCTTCCGCAACAACCGCTATCGCTCCGATGCGCTTGCCATTGGCCGGGTGGCGCGTCTGATTGCCAATGTGCTGCCGCCCTCGATCGAAACCTTCCGGATCGTGCCGGTGCGCGCGGGCATGGGCCTGTCGGCCACGGTCCTGCGCCGCAGCGATCTGGAGGCGCTGGAGTTCGCCCCCGCCGCGCCGGATGCCCTGCAGGCGGTTGCCGCCGTGACCGATGCCGGCCCCACTCCGGACGGCTCGATCCTGTCCTCAGAGCTTTACCCCTCGTTTTCGCACTCGATCAGCCCCTATTGGGCGCAGGGCTATTTCGATCCCAACCGGCCGTTCCGCCTGGACTTCGGCATTGCTCTGCGGGCGTCTTACGTGCCGGCGCCGGGCTGGCGCATCGCCGGGGCGATCAATCACCGCATCTGGGGCAATATCGCCCAGGGGCGGGCCTCAAATTCTGTTCTGCCCCATGTGCGCACGGATCAGGCGCTTTATGCCCAATATGCCACCGTTCTGGCCAATCTCTATGCCAGCCGCCACTGGCAGCCGCGCAACGATGTTTATGCGCGCGTCACGGCAGGCCTTCTGGAAAACATGTATGGCGGTCTCTCGGGCGAGGTGCTGTGGAAACCGGCTGCCAGCCCGCTGGCCCTGGGGGTGGAGGCGAACTACGTGGTGCAGCGCGACTATGATCAGCTGTTTTCCTTCCGCGATTACAAGACCTTCACCGGTCATGCCTCGGCCTATCTGGAACTTGGCAAGGGCTATCTGATGCGGCTGGACGCGGGCCGTTACCTGGCGGGCGATTACGGGGGCACCTTCGACCTCAATCGCACCTTCAGCAATGGCTGGGTCGTGGGCGGCTTCTTCACCCTGACCGATGTGTCGGCGGCCGATTTCGGGGAAGGCTCCTTTGACAAGGGCTTTTACTTCCGAATCCCGCTGGACTGGATGCTGGGCAAGCCGTCCCGCAATGCCTTCGGCATGACCGTGCGCCCGACGCAGCGGGACGGGGGACAGCGCGTCAATGTGCCGGGACGGCTTCATGGTGCCATCCGGGATGCGCATCGCGACAGTCTGAACCGTCAGCGCGCGAGGTTCTGGGAATGACAGGTATATCACGATCACCTTTCGGTCGCCGGCGGCTGCAGATGGTGGCCCTTTTGGGGGGGCTTGCTGTGCTGGCGGGCTGCGCCAAGGGACCGGACAAGGCACCCTTGCAGGTGGAGCTTATCAAGACCGTGGGCCAGACCGTGCAGCAGATCCGCGACAAACGTGCAGGGCCACCGAAACTGCCGCCGCTGACGCGCGCGCTGCTGGAGGCCGAGGCGCAGGTGCCGGTCATCGAGGTCATGATCGAAGAGACTGGTACTTTTGCCTATCTTACTCCGCAGACGGTCAAACGAGACGATTACCCCGGAGAGGTGGTGGTCTGGGCCACCCAGGACGATGTTCTCTTGACTATGCGGGACGGGGTGCTGGTGGCCACGCGGGGGTTGGCGAACGATCTGCTGGGCGCCTCGGCCCTGGTGCGGGAGGGCACAAAGGGGCCTTCAGGCCACGGGCAGCGCATCTATGAGGTGGCGGCACTGGACAATGCTTCGGTGAAATACCCGATGGCCTGCGAGATCAAGGAGTTGGGGCAGGAACGCATAGAGATCGTCGAGCTGGAGTATGACACCCGTCACCTGCGCGAGAGCTGTGCACTGGCGGGCGCGGAGCCCGGAGACAGATATCGGGACGTGCCGGATGCCGCGCGGGCCACGCGCATGGAGAATGATTACTGGATTGATTCTCGCACAGGGCGAATCTGGCAGTCCCGGCAGTGGGCGGGACCAGACATCGGCTATCTGCGTATTCGCCAGTTGACGATATAAGCGGTTTTCCCGCAACGGGCCGAAAAAATGTAGCTTTCTAAGCGAAATACCGCGACCATTCGTTGAATGGAAAGATCTTCTCGCCTATGGTCGCGGTGAGAACATGTCCTCCATAGGAGTCTTTATTATGAAAAATATCTTCGCAGCCTTCGCGCTGGCCGCCATGGCCGCAGCTTCCGCAACTTCCGTTTCTGCTCAGGCAGCCCCTGCACCTGCGGGCGCGGGTGCCGGTGCCGGCGGCGGTGCCGGTGCCGGCGGCGGTGTCGGTGCCGGTATCGGTGGTGGCCTGGGCTTGGGCGCAGGTGGCATCGCAGCAGGCGTGATCGCCGCTGCTGTTGTTGTGGGTGTTGTTGTGAGCGACGACGATACCGTCACCACCACCACCACCACCACCAACTGATCTGGCGCCGGTTTCCGGCCCCTTCTTTGGAATGGATTTCGCAGGCGCGCCTCTCAAAAGGCGCGCCTGTTTGCGTTGCGCTGGCGCCTTTTGAGGCGCTGTGCCTGTCTTTTTTTTGCCCAAGTTCTGTCCCGGAATTTCAATCTTTCGAGGCAAATATACGGGCGGGGCGACACGGAAAGGCTGTACAACCAGAGCGCGTGATCGCATAAAAGTTACAAAATTCTGAAGTGGTCTCAGAGGCCGGAAGACAGGAAATACGATGTGTGATCTCTGCACCATGACCGCAACGTTCGATCCCAAGCGGCATACGGATGGAAACGGGTTTGACGGCAGTATGGATGGTGCGATCCAGGCCACACTTTATGAAATCAGCGATGCATCAGCGAGCCGTTTTACCGCCTATGAGATGTCGGTGGGTGATAGCTTCCGGGGCACGCTTGGCTGGCGCAGCGATCGGGATTGGGTAGAGGTGAGCCTGACGGCCGGGCAGAGCTACGAGATCGCCCTGGATGGTGTCTCCCTGTCTGATCCCTATCTGCGGCTTTATGATATGAGCGGGAGCCAGATCGGCTATAATGACGATGGCGGGCCGGGGCTGGATTCCCTCTTGCGCTATACGGCCAGCACCACCGGCACCTATTATGTCGAGGCAGGGGCCTTCGCTGATTATTACACCGGATCCTACACTCTTTCGGTGATCGATGTCGGCAGCCTCCCGGATACCAGCGGCACCCTGGATGAGTTGGCCCGTTTCCTCACGCATGGTTTCTGGGGCGGCACTTCGCGTAGTTTCAACACCAGCGGCAGCAACCAGATCACGGTGAATATCACCGCGCTCACCGAGGATGGCCAGAAACTGGCCCGCTGGGCCTTTGAAGCCTGGGAAGCGGTCGCCAATATCGATTTTGTCGAGGTGAGCGGCACCGCTCAGATCACCTTTGATGACAATGCCAGTGGCGCCTATGCCTCTTTCTCGACCAGCGGATCCACGCTTCTGTCCTCCAATGTGAATGTTGGGACCAGCTGGCTGAGCACCTATGGCACGACCATGTCCAGCTATTCCTTTGCCACCTATATTCACGAGATCGGCCACGCGCTGGGGCTGGGGCACCAGGGGGATTACAACGGCTCGGCCACCTACGGGATCGATGATACCTATTCCAACGACAGCTGGCAGATCTCGGTCATGTCCTATTTCGACCAGGATGAGAATACGACCACCAACGCCAGCCGTGCGGCGCTGATCTCGGCGATGATGTCGGATGTGGTGGCGATCCAGAACCTCTATGGTGCGCCCGGCGCCTCGAGCGAGACCGCAGGCAATACCACCTGGGGCGCGAACAGCACCCTGGGAGGTTATCTTGGCGATGCCATGTCCGCGCTTGAGACCAGCGGCAACGGGTCGGTCAGCAACCGGTCCGTGGCCTTCACCATCTATGACCGCGATGGCCTGGACACCCTGGATCTGAGCTACAACAGCACGAATGACCGGGTGGATCTCAACGACCAGAGCTTTTCGGACGTGAGCGGTCTGACCGGCAATCTTGCCATCGCCCGCGGCACGATGATCGAGGACTTCCGCGGTGGCAGCGGCAATGACACCGTGACCGGCAACGAGATGAACAACCTCATCTCCGGCAACGATGGCCACGACAGCCTGATCGGCGGGGTCGGTTACGACACGCTTTACGGCGGCGGCGGCGGGGACAGCCTGTCTGGCGGCAGTGGCCGGGATCTGGTGTCCGGCAACACCGGGGACGACAGCCTTCTGGGCGGCACCGGAGATGACACGCTTTATGGCGGCGACGGCAATGACACCCTGTTCGGCAACACCGCGCTCGATACGATCTATGGCGAGGCGGGGGATGATTACATCAGCTCTGGCGACGGGGTGGATTTTGTCGATGGCGGCGCGGGCAATGATACGATCTATGGCCGCTCGGGCTGGGACAGCCTTTATGGCGGGGACGACGACGATACGCTTTTTGGCTCCGAAGGGGATGACCTGCTGGCCGGGGGGCGCGGGGATGACTGGGTCTCGGCCGGCTCGGCCTGGGACCGGGTCTATGGCAACTCCGGCAATGATACGCTGTATGGCAATTTCGGTTCAGACTGGATCTCGGGCGGTGGCGGTCGCGACAGTCTTTATGGCGGCACCGGCGATGATACGCTTTTGGGCGGTGGCGGCGATGATCGGCTTTGGGGCAATCAGGGCGTGGACCGCCTGGATGGCGGCGGCGGCGATGATGTTATGCGCGGCGGCACCCTGGCGGATACTTTCGTGTTCAATATCGGCTATGACCGGGATGAGATCGCGGATTTCGAACTGGACCGCGACACCCTTCTGCTGTCGACCAGCCTGACCGATGGCGAGACCGATGGCGATGCGATCCTGCAGAGCTTTGGCGCCCTGGTGGGGGCGGATGTGGTTCTCGATTTTGGTGATGGCGACACATTGATCCTGATGAATCTGGCCAGTTTGAGTGGTCTGGCAGACAGGATCGACACCTTCTGAGGCGGCTTACAGCGTCTGACGAAAAGCCTGAGACATCACGCATCACCTGACGCGTTGAAATCTTTGATTTCAGGCAGCGATAGGTGATTCAAGTTTTTCGCATGGCGGCTCAGAGCCGCAGGTCGGACTGATCTGCGGTAAAGACGCTTTTGAGGTCAAAGAACACATGATCCGCCGCGCCAAAGCGGCGCAGGGCCGCAGCGCCCGCCGCCTTGAAGGTCTCATGCGGCACCGCCAGCAACACCCCGTCATACTGACCTTCGCCCGGATCCGTGATCGGGGTGATGCCGTATTCGACCTTGGCCTCGGCGCTGTCGACCATGGGATCGTGCACATCCACCGTGAGACCATATTCTTCCAGTTCGCGCAGCACATCCACCACGCGGGTATTGCGCAGATCGGGGCAGTTCTCCTTGAAGCTGAGGCCCAGGATCAGCACCCGGCCGCCGTGCACCGGAAACCCCTTGCGCAGCATCTCCTTGACCATGCGGCCGGCCACATAGGCGCCCATACCGTCATTGATGCGCCGCCCGGCCAGGATCACCTGCGGGTGATAGCCGATCGCCTCGGCCTTGTGGGTGAGATAGTAGGGATCCACCCCGATGCAGTGCCCGCCCACCAGACCGGGGCGGAAGGGCAGAAAGTTCCATTTGGTGCCGGCCGCCTCGAGCACGGCCTGGGTGTCGATGCCCATGCGGTTGAAGATCATCGCCAGCTCGTTGACCAGCGAGATATTGAGATCGCGCTGGGTGTTCTCGATCACCTTGGCGGCCTCGGCCACGCGGATGCTTTGGGCCCGGTAGGTGCCGGCGGTGATGATCTGCCGATAGAGTGCATCGATCTCGGCCGCCACCTCGGGCGTCGAGCCCGATGTCACCTTCAGGATGTCGGGCAGCCGGTGCGCCTTGTCGCCGGGGTTGATCCGCTCGGGGCTGTAGCCGACGTGGAAATCCCTGTTGCAGGTCAGCCCGGATACCTGCTCCAGCACCGGCACACAGTCCTCTTCGGTGGCGCCGGGATATACGGTGCTTTCGTAGATGACGATATCGCCGGGTTTCAGAACCTCTCCCACCGTCTGCGAGGCGCGCAGCAGCGGGCTGAGGTCGGGGCGTTTGTGGGCGTCGATCGGGGTGGGCACGGTGACGATATAGATCCGGCAGTCGGCGATCTGCTGCGGATCATCGGCATAGCGCAGCTGCTGCGCCGCCTTCAGCGCCTCAGGCTCCACCTCGCGGGTGCGGTCCTCGCCCGCTTTCAGGGCAGCAATGCGGGCCGCATCGATGTCAAAGCCAACGGTGGGGCGGATCTTGCCGAATTCCACCGCCAGCGGCAGGCCGACATAGCCAAGGCCGATGACGGCAATCACCCCTTCGGGGCTGGAGGCGGTCTGCGCGCTGCTCTCTGTCATCCTGCTCTGTCCTTTACGATCCCTGTGCCCTGATCACTTGCCGTAATAGTCCCGGAACCAGGACACGAAATGGGCAATACCTGTCTTCACATCGGTCTGCGGGCGATAGCCGGTCAGGGCGTTCAAGAGATCCGCATTGGCCCAGGTGGCGGGCACATCGCCCTTCTGCATCTCCATGTAATTGCGGATGGCCTTTTGCCCCAGCGCCTCTTCGATGGCCTCGATGAAATCCAGGAGGCGCACCTTGTCGGAATTGCCGATATTGACGACCCGGTAGGGGGCCACCGGCGACAGGCTGTCCCCGGCGGGAATGTCCTCGGGGGTTTCGGGGCGGCGCGGCACCGCATCGATCAGCAGGCGGATGGCGCGCACCAGATCGTCGATATAGGTAAAGTCGCGGTACATGTCGCCGTGATTGTAAATGTCGATGGGCCGCCCATCGAGGATCGCATCGGTGAATTTGAACAGCGCCAGATCCGGGCGCCCCCAGGGGCCGTAGACGGTGAAGAAGCGGAACATGGTGGTGGGCAGGTTCCACAGGTGCGCATAGGAGTGCCCCATGCTTTCGCCGGCCTTCTTGGTGGCGGCATAGATGGTCAGCGGGGTGTCGGCCTTGTCGGTCTCGGCAAAGGGCATCTGCGTATTGGCGCCATAGACCGATGAGGTCGAGGCCATCAGCAGGTGATCCACCGCATGCTGGCGGGCGATCTCCATCACGTTGAAGGTGCCCACGATATTGCTGTCCACATAGGCGCGCGGGTTTTCCAGGCTGTAGCGCACCCCGGCCTGGGCCGCGAGATGCACGATCACGTCGGGGCGAAAATCGCCTGCGACCTCGGCCAGCAGCTCGGCGTCTTCGACCATGCCTTCGGTGCAGGCAAAGCCGGGGCTTTGCGCCAGCATCTGGTGACGGCGCTGTTTGAGGGTGACATCGTAATAGTCGGTCATGCCGTCATAGCCATGCACCCGGAAGCCTTCGGCCAGAAGCAGCCGGGCCAGGTGAAAGCCGATAAAGCCGGCGGTGCCGGTGATCAGCACCCGGCGGCCCGTTGCCGGGGCGGCGGAAGAGGAAGACGAAAGCGGATCGATCATCGGCGGGCAGGTTTCCAGAAAAGGCGTAACGCTGTGAGGCCTATAGGGAAACGGGGGCAAAAACCATGCCCGATTGCAGGGGATTTTGGCATATATTTACCATAACAATGATTATTGGAATTATTCTTGTGCGCGCAAAGCTCCTTGAGACCATCAGCGGTAGCCCTCCACCGTGGCCTCGATCGCGCTGGGCGGTTTGGCCAAATTATATCGCGCTCTGGTCGATTGAGCGGCTAAATGGGAAATGCGTGCTTCTTGAACCTCAAAGAGCCATCAGAGATCATCGCCAAACGTCTGATATAATAATATATTACAATTACTTGGTCGATTTCGATTTCGAGGGATATGGCTCCTTCAACATTCTCACTGCACACGCAAGATGTGTTAAAAACTGTTAATGTTTTTGAAAAAATTTCTGAGGAGCACAGGACCGCGATTTGTCATGGATTTGCCGACAGCCCCTGCCCGCCCGACAGGTAGAACCGGAAGGCGACCAGGATGTGATAGAAGGTCGAGGCGGGCATATTCTGCGACAGCAGATCGCTCGCGCTGCTGCGCTTGTCGTACCAGCCGCCGGGCACCGGGGTTTGCAGGTAATCCCGCCACATCAGCGCCAGCACCTCTTCGGGGCTGCAGCCCGCGGGCAGCGCATGGCCGCGGCGGCGCAGGGTAACGCTGGCCTTCAGAAATTCGGTCTGCGGCCACATGCGGCGACTGCCCGAGAGCGGATCCGCCCGGTCCGGCAAGAGACCCGCCGCATCGCGCCGATCAATCACCGCCTGGAACAGATGCGCCAGGTCCAGGCCACTGTTCTGCCCGGTCAGCACCTCGTAGCGGTCGATCAGGTAGATCCATTCCGCCATATGGCCGGGCTCAACCCTTTGCAGATCGGGTGGAAGCGGTAGCCAGTCGGGGTCGAAATACTCCAGCACCCGGCCATCCTCGGTCAGGAAGACCTCGCGGTAGAGCGTAAGACACTCTTCGGCCATGCTGCGAAAGCGCGCCTCTCCCGTGGCCGCAAAAAGCGCGGTTGCGGTCTCGAACATATGCATATGGGGGTTCTGGCGGCGGCGCGCGGGAGCCTCGGCGCTTTCGAACCAGCCCCGGGGCGCCTTGAGCCGGGCCAGTTCGGCCTCAAGCCGGGTCAGATCCGCTGCGACGTCAAAGCCCGCTTCGATCAGGGCGGCGGCGGCCAGCAGCATGAAGGCCAGATCATAAAGGTCATGGGGTGCGCTGATCAGGCTGCAATCGGGCGCAAGGCGGGCGCCGAGGTTGCCGGTGTCGGGATCAAAGCCCTGGTCCATGGCAAAGCGGAACAGCTGCAGCGCCAGGGCCTGATGGTCCGGCTCCTGCGACTGGGCAAAGCAATAGGCCTGGCGCACCTGCACCCGAAGGCGGCGCTCCATATCCGCTAGCGGGGCGCCCGCGTGGTCCAGCGCCTCCCAGACGGTGCCGGTGGCCGCATCCACGCCAGTGCCGGTCCACAGCGGCAGGGCGTCATCAGCCAGCCAGCGGGGCAGCTCGTGGTGCCAGTTGTGGTCTTGGGTCATTGTGAGTGTCCTTTTGTCCGTCGGATCAGGGCGCTGCTCTTGCGCAAGACCTTCAACAGGGAAATCGGATAGACCCCACTGCGCGAGACCCAATCCTGCGGGGGAGTTTTGCGTGCCAGCCGCAAGGAAGGCCCGCCCCGCAGCGGTGCCAAATCCGTCAGCGGTGCCAGTACCGGATTGTCCGCAGCGCGCAGCAGGCGGCAGTCGCCCCGGTCACGCAGGGCCCGCAGGATATCGAGATCCAGCTCCAGCGCATGGAGGTGCTGATCAAAGCCGCGCTGGCCCAGGTCCTGCCCCATCAAGGCTCGAAAATGGGGGCCTGGCTCGAATGGGTAGCGGCGTTTGCCGGTGTAGAAATCAAGACCGGCCAGAATGATCTCTTCAGCGCCCATGGCATGGGCCATGAGCAGGGCGTAAAGGCCGGTGGTGGGGTGACGCTGATGGCGGGCGATCAGGCGCTGCACCTCGGTTTCGATATGGACATCGCGGTAGCGCATCGGCTGATAGAGCGCAGCAAAACGGCGCTGCCCGGCCCGCACCACGCGCGGGTTGTGGCTGGTCCAGCTGCCCAGGTCATAATCCTGGCGGCAGCGATAGAGGGTTTCGAACATGAAGGGGGCCACGCGGGGATCGCCTGCCATGAAGGCCAGATCCACCCGTCGACCAAGGTAGAAGTCCGGTTCAAAAAAGAAGTTGTTGGTGCGGATGATGAAATCATCTGGCAGGATGCGGCCTGGCTCCAGGTCCGCGATCGAGGCACCATTGCTGGCCACCACGACCGGGCGGTCCCGCAGCTGTCGCGTGGGGTCTTTGGTCACGGAGTCGTGGCCTCGGCAGAGCGCAAGACATCGGCCATGGCGCGCAGGGCACCCTTGCCGCCGGGCAGCGGCAGGATCCAGTCGGCGATCCCCAGGATCTCGGGGTGGGCATCGCTGGGGCAGGCAGAGAGGTCGGCCCGCTCCATCGCACCGCGGTCATTGATATCATTGCCCACGAAAAGAAGATCTGCCCAGGTCAGACCCTGTTCCTGCAGCCAGGCCTCAAGCGCGGCCACCTTGTCATCGACGCTGTGGTAGACCTCAAGTTGCAGTTTCTCGGCGCGCCGCAGCACCACCGGGTTCTTTTCCTTGGAGAGGATCATCATCCGGTAACGCCCGGACTGGCGCAAAAGAGAAATTCCCATGCCGTCCCGGCGCGAGGTGCGCACGCTTTCCACCCCGTTCTGATCTGTCAGCACCAGATCGTCCGTATGGACCCCGTCGAAATCCATCACGATGGCCTTGATCTGCTTCAGGCGCGCAGGGGCCAGCTCGCTCTGCCCGCCTGCCTGGGCGATCTGCGAGCACAGGGCGAAATCCTGCAGGGTATCGATCTCGATCGGCGGGTGATCCACCGGGTAGAGCGCCACCGTGCCGCAGAACCGCTGGCCGGTCTTCAGGAACGGCTCCAGCGCCACGCAGTAGATGGCGCCGCTTTCGCAATACTGCGGCGGCAGATCCTGGCGGCGCTTGCGCTGCTCGCGCTCGTTGTGGTTGATCCCCACGCCCAGCCCGGCGTCATCCAGCCCCCAGAGGAAGGAGTGATCCTCGGTCACCGACAGGGCGCAATCGGCGCCGCGCGCCTCCATCTCGGCCAGGCAGCCATCGATGTCATCGCCGCGGGTAAAGGGCGAGGTGCACTGCAAGAAGACCAGCTTGTCGAGGGCGGGAAGATCGGCGCGCACCAGAGGCACCGCATGTAGCCAGCCGGCCTCGGAGGTAGCGGTGTCCCCAGAGAGATCCGCAGGGCGATCAATGATGCGGGCACCGTGCAGGCGGGCCTCGGCCGCAATGGCGGCATCATCGGTGGAGACATAGACTGCCGCCACACGTGTCGCCGCCCGCGCCGCCCGCACCGAACGACCGATCAGCGAGACCCCCCCGACGGGGCGCAGGTTCTTGCCCGGCACCCCCTTGGAGCCGCCCCGAGCCAGGATGATGCAGGCGGTGTCCTGACGGGACGCTGTGGGCATGTTGGAGGGGGAAGGCTGGGTCATACGGTGGTTCTATCTGCTCATTCTTAAATAGGCCTGAGGCCCCAAGAGCCCACCCGGAAACCGGATTAATGTGGACCGTTGACGGCAGCTGGCGCAATCGGCCCTTGTTTACAAAGCCCATAGCGGCGTGTAAATCCCACCACAGTTTCCCCCGACCTGACCCATGTGTTCAATATCCGGCCAACATGCTGCAAAGATTAAAACAGTCTCGTCTTGGCAAGGTCCTTTACCGGCTCTCGCGCAGCTCCTTTGGCAGCCCTTTGCGTCTTTTGGCCCGCCTGGTTCAACATGAGCGCCTGAACCCCAGTCACCTTGCGTGGCGCAACCGGCGCCACAACCGGCAGCAAATGCAAATTCTGGCCCGTTTCGAGGCCAAAACCCGGCGGCCCGGATGAGTGCCCTGCCCGCGCAGCCCGCAGGCCCGGCGCAGGTGCCTTTCGAAGCGCGCCCGGTGCTCTTGCTGTTCTGCGATGATTCCACCCTGTTCTTTGCCCGGCGCATGCGCGACTGCCTGCACGCGGCGGATCCGGACCTTCAGGTACACATGGGCTGGGTGGCAGAAGAAAACGCTCTGTCCTATCGGCAGATGGAACAGCTCCTGCCCGAGGGGCCGGATCTGGCAATCCATGGCGAGACTGCTTTTGAAGAGCTGCTTCTGGGCGGGCGCTATCGGGCCATCCTGACCAGCCGAGTCTACGGGGCGCTTGGCGCCCAGTTGCGCCGCGTCGAAGTCTCCGCTGCGGCCGGGCGTCCTTGCGTTATCGCCTTCCTTGGCGGGCTCGATTTTTTCCCGAGAACGGCTATTTCCGCCGCCGCAACTGCGATGGGGTTTACCTGTTCCCGGCCAGCGAAATCCCGGTCTATGAACGCCGCGCGGCCACCTGGGGCGATCGCATGTGGCAGGAGGTGGGATTTGGTCATCCGACCTTCCTGGCACCCGAGGCGCTGCCGCCCGAGGATCTGGCGGCGCGGCGCGACATCTATTTCTTTACTCAGGCCCTGTCGCCGACGACCCGGCGCGGACGCATGCACATGCTGGCGGCGATGGCGGCGATCGCCCGCGCCAACCCGGACCGCACCGTCTGGATCAAACTGCGCCATCTGCCCCATGAGAACCAAAAGCATCTGCATCTGGAAAAATACGACTATCCGGGTCTGCTCAAAGCTCTGCCTGATGCGCCGGACAATCTAAAGCTCACCGCCTGCACCATGGATGAGGCGCTAAAGACGGCGGCCCTTGGCATCACCTGCACCTCGACCGCGGCCATCGATGTGATCCGCGCGGGCGCGCCCTGCATGGTGCATCTGGATTTTGTCGACAACTACGTTGACCCTCTGGTCGAGCCCATGCGCAAGCTCTTTGCAAAAAGCGGCCTGATCACCCCGCTTGAGGACATGCTGAACCTGCGCGCGGCGGCCCCGAACCCCGAATGGGTCGCCGACATGTTCTGCCCGCGCGACCTGGGCGCGCGGGTGCTGGACACCGTAACCCGCTTCAATGACCGCGCCTTTCAGGTTGAGGTTTTCGGCGGGGCGAAAAAAGCTGCATTTATCGCTTAGCGAGCCAAGTTGTCAGAGGCTGGTGCCATGGCTTCAATCGTCTAGCAGGTCCCAGCTCATTGGGGTGCCTTTTGCCACGTCGCGACCGACCTTTCGGCCCAAAAGCACGTCGTAATACCGGGGGGCAAGACCCGAGCCTGGGCGGATACGGCGCAGATTTCGTGAGGTCAGCTGATCTCCTGCTTTCATATCCTCGCCGATATAAAGAGAGCGACGTTTCTTGCGCCCTTTTTGCTCCGATTCCGTACCTCCAAACCAGATTTCTCCCATGGCTTGGGCCGCACGTTCAGTTTCAACCACCAATGCGGTGAATTCATCCGGTTCGAGTGAGAATGCACTGTCCACGCCCCCTTCGGAGCGGTCGAGGATAAAGTGTTTTTCAATGACAGTTGCCCCGAGCGCGGTTGCTGCGACGGAAACGCCCGTTCCCATTGTGTGATCGGACAGCCCGAAATTGCAGCCAAAAGTCTGGCCCAGAAGCGGCATGGTTACAAGGTTCGTATTCTCAGGGCTTGCAGGATAGCTCGAGGTACATTTGAGGAGCGTCAGGTTTGTGCACCCCGCGCTCAAAGCGGTTTCCACCGCTTCACCTATTTCGACGGGTGTTGCCATCCCGGTCGAGATGATCATGGGCTTGCCGGTCTCGGCCACACAGCGAATGAGTGGCAGGTCGATCGCCTCGAAGGAAGCAATTTTGTAAAGCGGTGCATCAAGGCTTTCCAAAAGCTCCACCGCGTCTTCCGAGAAAGGAGTGGAAAAAGGAATGATCCCTTTCTTGCGCGCCCGGTCGAATATGGGCTTGTGCCATTCCGCCGGGGTGTGGGCTTCCTCATAGAGTTCATAGAGCGTGCGTCCGGCCCAAAGCGACTTGGGATCGGTAATTGTGAACTCACCCTCGCTCAGGTCCAGAGTCATGCTATCTGCAGTGAATGTTTGGATTTTGATCGCATCGGCACCAGTGGCCGCTGCTGCATCTACGATGGCCAAGGCCCGTTCCAGCGACTGGTTATGGTTGCCGGACATCTCGGCAATGATGAAGGGGCCCTTGCTATCGCGGACGACTTGGGTTGCACTCAGCGCCTGACGTAGGTCCTGCATGAAACTTGCTCCTGCCTGTAGTTACGCGCCCAGCTCCGAGCTCGTAGTATTTAATGTAGTTTTGAAATCGGTGATGCCGGTTTCAAGGGAATAGCGTGGCTGCCAGCCCAGAACGGCCTTTGCCCGATCCAGCGCCATGACGGTTTGCGGCATGGGCGCGTCGCTGTCGGTTTTCAGGGCGACGGGCTGCGGATTACCAAAGATACGGTTGGCCGTTTCAGCGATTTCCGCCACCCGCCATGGCTGTCCGCCGCCGATATTAATCGTGCCCTGCGCATGCGAGGCAAGCGCGGCCTCAATGGCCTCAACCACATCTCGTACATAAATCTGGTCGATCACGTAGTTGGGATTGCCCGTCAGGGTGATCTGCTGTCCGTTTTGGGCGAGGTTGACGAACTTCATCAGCGCTGGCGTGCCTTTTTCTCCCGCCCCGTAGACGGCAGCAATTCGCAAGGCGATGGCGGACACGTCTGTGCCGCGTGTCAGCATTTCGAGATATTGTTCTGCCATCAATTTGGAGAGCGCATAGGCGTTGATAGGAGCAGTATCCGCAGTCTCACGGTAAGGCAGACCGCTGGCCGAAGAGTAAATCGCGATGGTGGAAGCAAGAACGATACGGTTTACTCCGACCGCTTGGGCCGCTTGCACCAGATCACCAATCACGCCCACGTTGGGTCCGTAGAAAGGACCCAAATCCATGGGAGCATCCTCGCGCGTCATACGCCGACCCGCCAGGTGGACTACTGCATCGACCCCCTCGAGTACCCGGGCAAGACTGTCCGCTGTATAATCCGTCTCTTGGCGGCTCAAGGGGCGCACCGAGTGCCCGGCCGTTTCCAGAGACGGACAGAGATAGCGTCCAATGAAACCCGATGCGCCGGTGACGGCAACGACACTCATGCCATCCCCTCCGGCTTATTCCCGGTTCCAGGCCGCACGTAATAGCCGACGACTTCGAGGGTGCCGTTGATGGGACGGACTTCTTCTCCGGCTGATACCGGTATTCGTGATACAGGCAGTCCGCTGGCGGTGGATAGGTCGACGGATCAAAACGGGTGCCCGGAGGGACCTGCTGGAACATCAACTCAAAAGGTACGTCAGGTGCCTGCCCCTCACCTGCATTGGGCAGGCTGTGCACCGGAGCCGCGCCCGTCAGGACATCAATGGCCATGGAAATTTTGTCCGCGCCGGTAACGGCTTTGATCAATCGCCACATATGGCAGCCATCAAGCCTCGGTGCGATCTCGACAACGCGCGGACCATCTTGTGTTACGATCATCTGAAAATAAAGGACTCCATCGCGCGCGCCCAAGGCTGTCACGATGCGCCGCACCAGATCCTGGGCAACCGCCTGATCCGCAGGGCTAACATGAACGCAAGGTATCAGGTGGCCACGTGGAACCCCCAGAGCATGGGCACCATGTACCAGACGTTCGGAGAGAACCTGCATGCGGATCTGTCCGCCCGCAACAAGCACATTGCAGGAAATCTCGACGCCATCGAGAAATCCTTCGACGATAGCCTGCCCTGTGCGTGAAATCTCCGTGGCCCTGGCAATGGCGAGCTCAAGGTCCTCAGGCTGGTCAATACGCACGACACCGCGTTGGCCTTGCCCATCGGTTGGCTTAACGATGCAGGGAAACGTCGACCATTCTCCAAGCGCTGCAACACTGTCCACCTTGGCAAAAGGTACTGGACCCAAATCATGCTCGGCCAGAAAGCTGCGCAAGGCAGCCTTGTCGTCGAGCAGGCTGATAAAGGCACTGTCATAGAAATGCGGCAGGTTCAGGCGTTCGCTGAGAGCAACGACACTGCTCATGGCAATATCAGACGAGATGGAATAGACCAGATCGACGTCATGCCGCCGTGCAGCGTTTTCAAGCGCGTCCAGGTCAACAATGTTTATGTGCTCAACCACATCACAAAAGGCCTGTCCCGGCTCGCCTACTACAGGCGAGCAGCCAATCACGCGCCAGCCGCGATCTTTCATGTGACGGATGAGATCAGCCTGCCCGGCATTGGTGCCAAGCACCATGATCGTTCTCTGTGCGTCTGTCATTGACTCACCTTATCTTTTTGCCTCGACTGCAGGTTCAACAGAGCATCTACTAGGCGCTCTGCCCCAAGCCCGTCGACCAAGGCGCGACCCGCCCGGGACATCGCGGCTCTTTGGTCAGCATTCTCGATTAATTTCATAACAGCATTGCGCACCATGGTCCCCGATACCACGCTTATATCCCCAAGATAGGGAGCGCCAATACGATCTGTCCAACCGCGACAGGGGCGCTCCTGATTTGGGGCAAGCCCTATGAATATCATGGGCACACCGCAGATTGCGGCTTCATAGCTCATGGTGCCGCCGGCAATCAGCGCAAGATCGCAGTCGGCCATGAGGCTCGCCATGTCCGCAGGTGCTACATGCAATTCGATACCCGGCAAAGATGAGACACGGGCCGTGATGTCTGCAAGGTTTGGATTGGCGGACCGCACACGACCACCAGGGTGATGCCGTTCCCCAGGTGACCGGCCAGTGCATTGAGGCTGAGAGCAATTGCTCCCCTGTCGTCCCCGCCACCGAAAGCCACAAGGATGCGCCGTACATCCCGTGTATCGGGTTGTGGTGTGATTGTGAGAAAGGCCGGACGCAGAGACTGCATACGCCGGGCCAAAAAGGGTCTCTTGTGCCTCTGGTCGTTGTAGCCATCGCATGTATTGAGAGCGTTTTTCATAAGGCGAGGCATTGACCAGCAGGTCGCACCAGTAGTCGAAAGGCAAGCTTGCGTCGAACTGTTGCAACCAGCGTATTCCTGCCTTCATGAGCCGTTGTTGATAGGTCGGCGTGATACGGTAATCATCCTGACGGCAAGGCTCGCCTCATGGCGGGCGCAGCTCTCCATACGATGGCGCAGTCTTGATCATCGCTTCCGCGCTCCGGAATTTCCTGCCATTCAATGAACAGATCCATATCCTGTGCTGTCTGAAGGCTTGTCGGAGGGCCGAGGATTACACTGTGCCAGCCGCGCAGTTTCAGAACGCGGGCCATTTCTCGGCACCGCATGAGATGGCCAAGTCCGACCCGGGCGTTTGCATTGCAGCGAAAGACACGGTGCGTGTCATTACTGCATGTCCTTTAGCGCGGCAAATAGCGCTTCAGCCAGAGCCCA